>CATMVR010000763.1 GCA_950075905.1 uncultured Persicitalea sp.
ACGGCATTATAGATTATCTGTTTGTAATCTTTTTGTTGGCGTCTCCCGCTTTTTTCGGCTTACCTGACTTTACTGCCCAGTTTACCTACACGCTGGGGGCTGTCCATCTGATCTTATCCCTGGTTACCGACTATGAGCTTGGGGTGTTCAAAAAGGTTCCCTTCCAGTATCATGGCTGGATTGAGTTGATCGTAGCCCTGGGGCTGATCCTGATTGCAATCTACGTTGGCAATGTGGATGGTGTACTCGCCCAAAATTTCTATTTTGGCATTACGGCCGCGGTTTTTCTCCTATGGTTACTAACCGACTATACATCGCACGTGACCAAAGGAGCCGAAACGTTATGACCAAAAGCAAAGTCATCTCCCCAAAAACAGATAGTACCACATTCTGGCCGGCTTTTTAGTGGTAGGTATTGGAGAATCAGGTAATTTGCAAGTGTCTTCATTGTCAGACACTTTTCTGCCACATTGCCCTACACCACCCAGGTCTCCTGCCTATACGCGCTATCCCAGAAAATGTATTCCAACCGGGCGGAGGTAGCGTAGGCCTGCTGCATGCGCTGCCTGATGGCATCGGTCGTTGCGTCGGCCAGCCGGTCGCAGATGGAGAGGGCTTTGGCTACCGCTGTGGCAAATTCTTCGCCCGCGTAGGCATCGATCCAGTTCTGGTAGGGATTCGGCTTCGTCTGATGGGCATAGATATGATCTCCCACTTTCTTATAGATCCAGAAGCAAGGCAACAGGGCTGCCACCGCTACTTCAAAAGGCTCATAGGCACTGGTAGCCAGCAGGTAGTTGGTGTAGGCAAAGCAGCCCGGTGCTTTGCCGGTAGTATAGCCAATCTGATACTCCTGAAAATAGCTCTCGTGTAACGCCCGCTCGACGAGAATGGCGTTTTGGGCAAATTCCAGAAAATCCAGCAGCAACGCACTACCTGGCGCCCGGGTGCCGGTGAATGCCAGGGCGCGGGCAAAATCGGCCAGATAGAGCGAGTCCTGATAGATGTAAAAAGTGAATTTATCGGTGGAAAGGGTACCCCGCTGCAATTCCTGATTGAAGGGAAGTTGGAGGGTTTTCTCAAAAACCGGAAGGTTTTCCTCCCAGAGTTGTCCGGTGAAAGAGGTCATTTGAGTTGCATGGGTTTGGGTTGGAATGAATGGTTGAGCGGACCGTGCCCGTGACCGGTTTTAACTTCCCGACCGGCCGAAATGGCGGCGCTGATGTATTCTTTGGCGTGCGCTACCGCCTGAGGGAGTGGCTCGCCCAACGCCACAAAGGTAGCAATGGCCGAGGAGAGGGTACAGCCCGTTCCATGCAGATTTGGACTGGCTATGTGCTCCGATTGAAAAACCTGGCTTGCTTCTCCCGCCAGGGCCAGAATATCATACAGTTTGTCACCCGCCAGATGGCCGCCTTTGAGCAATACCCCGCGGCAGCCCCGGGCCATCATCTCCCCGGCGGCAGCCTGCATGTCTTCCACCGACCCAAGCGAGCGGCCCACCAGTATCTGCGCTTCGTCCAGATTAGGAGTAATCAGATCCGCGCGGGGAAAAAGGGTTTCCCAGAGTGTGGCAATGGTGGTATCCTCAATCAGTTTGGCGCCACTTGTTGCTACCATCACGGGGTCAAAAACCACAAATGGGGGCTGATACCTATCCAGAATGGCAGCGATGATTTGTGCAGCCTCTACGGTGTTGATCATCCCGATCTTGACCGCATCGACCCGCAAATCGTCAAAGATTGCTTCCAGCTGCTGCCGTAGAAAATCGGGTGGTACGGCGTGGATGGCCCGCACGCCCTGCGTGTTTTGGGCTGTGAGGGCCGTCAGGGCCGAGGCTCCGTAGGCCCCCAGCGCGGCGATGGTTTTGAGATCGGCCTGGATGCCAGCCCCGCCGCTGCTATCGGAGCCGGCTATGGTGAGTACCGTTGGGTATCTTTTCATGGGTTGTCGGGTATTGGGTTCATGGTTTGGAGAAGTTGCCGGGCCATTTCGCGGGGTGAGCCAGCACCGCAAATGCAGGAGATGATTGCAATGCTGTCGGCTCCTTGGGCCCGGGCTTCGGCGGCGTTAGTGGTATTGAGGCCGCCAATCACCACCAGCGGGTGCCGGCTGTTGGCCCGTACCCACCTTAGGCCTTCCATGCCCCAGGGGGTGAGCGTATCTGTTTTGGAGGGGGTGGCAAAGAGCGGGCTAACGGCCAGGTAGCTGAGGTCCATGGTTTCGGCCTCCCACACATCGTCCTTCTTTTCGGCCGACAGACCAATCAGTTTGTTGGGCGGGAGCAGTCCGACGAGTTGCTCGTAGGGCATATCACTTTGGCCAATATGCACACCGTCGGCGTTGGCGGCCAGCGCCACATCCACGCGGTCGTTGATGATCAGCGGTACCTTGTAGGGGGCTAGTATTTCTTTCATCTTCTGGGCCCGGTAAAGAAACGCCCGGGTAGAAAGAGCCTTTTCCCGTAGCTGTACCATACTTACGCCTCCTTTGACGGCCTCTTCTACCACCCAGTAAATGTCCCGTCCCAGGCAGGCTGCTTCGTCCGTAACCAGGTAAAGTTGCATGGCAGATCTGATTAAAGGTTTTCGGTTCGGATACGTGCACTTTCTGCCAGTTTGCTGGGCGTAATGGCAGCCAGCGCATCCAGAAAGGCGATCTGAAAGCTGCCGGGCAGGGTAGTATTGGCGGCGGCTATATCGCCGCAGACGCCCATGGTTGCGGCCGCACCCACGGCCGCCTCAAAAACCGATGGAGACGTGGCACAAAAAGCTCCGGCAATAGCC
>CATMVR010000764.1 GCA_950075905.1 uncultured Persicitalea sp.
GGCCAGAGTAGTGCCCTTTGCCGTGGGCACCGGGTAGCAGCGAGCCAGGCTGGTTGGTGCTGATGTCGTCGCCCTTTTCGTGTTTTACGTTGGCATCTTCGTGCAGCATTCTGGTTTTGAGGCTATGCACGTCCAGCTCGTAGAAACCCTCCTCCATGGTGGCAATCATGATTTTATTGGCCGGGTCGGTGAGGTGGCGGGCGAGGCCGGTGTAGCGGCCGGGGGCATCCTTGTAGGGAATGGTACGTACATTCCGCTGCGCATCAATGGCGTAGGGGCCAATAAACAGCTGGTTGCTTTCCTTGTGAATCATACGGTCGGCGGGGGTACCGCCCACGCTTTCGGGACGGATAGTTCTTTTCAGATTGGTGGTTATTTCGTACAGCTTATCCGATGAGCCAAAGGGTAGGTGCGGCCCGTAGGTTACCACCCATAGGCGGTTGGCCCAGGGTACCACGGCACCGGTGCCGCACTCGCCCTCGTTGTTGTAGTAGGCCAGGTGCGGGTAAATGCCGCTGATTTGCCGGGGTTTGGGCTGGGCGTGCGTCGTAGCTACCGTAAGGCATAATCCCACGAGTAGCCCTGCGGCTTTGTATTTGAAGTACTTTATTTTCATTTCTGTACGTTATTTCGGGTAAACTTTCGGGAAGTGGTTATGAACACAAATACCAACTTCCCGAAACTAGATAAAAAATTAGTAGCCCGGATTCTGGGTTAGATTAGGATTGAGCAGTCGCTCGCTGGCCGGAATGGGCCACAGGTACTGCTTGGAAGCGTCAAACTGGTACCCCGCGATTTTACGCGCGAAGCCCGCCTGGATGATATGGTCGTGAAAAACCAGACCGTTCTCGTCAATTCGGGGGAGTAGGGTATTGGTAAACGGCCACTGCTTCCGATCCTGCTTGATCGGGTCATTCAGGCCCGGAACATCCACATTAAGTGCTTTATCGGCCAGCCGCCAGCGGATAAGGTCCATGTAGCGCAGGCCTTCGAGTACCAGTTCTACCCGGCGTTCCCGGCGCAGGACCTTGCGTAGCTCTGCCTGGTCGGTAGTGGTAATTTTTGGATAGCCTGTATCGTCCGGTGATTTTTTGCCATAGGCCCGCGCCCGGATGGCGTTGATGGCGTCCAGTACACTCTGGTCAATTTCGTTGAGCTCGATCTTAGCCTCAGCGTACATCAGGAGAATGTCGGCATAGCGAAGTACAATGATGGGGTTTTCGGCCATCTGCAGGTCAGCCCAGCTTTGCATGAATCTTTTTTTCCAGACCAGTCCGGTGTAACTCGCAAACTGAGCGACGGAGCGGGTGTCGTTGTTTGTTACAATAGCACCCAGTTTTGGACTATACACTTTGGTAGAGTCCGGGTGAGGTTGATAGTTATAGCCCAGCCAGGGGGTGCTGAATTCAACGATGCTCATCGTCATCCGCGGATCGCGGTTTTTGAAAGGCTGGTGCGGATCGTAAAGGGGAGATTTATCTATTGTGAGCCCATCGGTAGTTTCATAAATATCCAGAATAGACCAGGTGGGTATCCAGGAACCAAAGCCTCCTGAATTACGTGTGATGTAGTTTCGGGTGCTACCCAGGTAAGGGTTACCCAACGAGATGGATTGCGGCAGGGAAAAGATAATCTCACTGCTGTTTTCGCCCTCCTTCGTGAACAGGGTGCGGTAGTCCGGAAAAAGGGAATGAATTTTGAGATCCATGACCGCCTTGGCGGCATCGCGTGCCGTAGCATAATCATCCATGTACAGCGCAATACGCGCTTTGATACCCAGAGCCGTGCTTTTGGTAACACGTCTTACCCCACTGGCGGCGTAGCTTTGGGGAAGTACCTGGGCGGCGGTATCGAGTTCTCTATATATAAAATCAAGGATCATTTTTCTGTCCGTACGGGGCAGATCATACGATTTATCCAACGCTACGGATTTATCATAAAATACCACATCACCATAGTGACTAATCAGAATGGAATAGCAGTAGGCTCTCACAAAGCGGGCTTCGGCCTCAATCCGCTTGAAAACAGCATCAGGAACCCGATCTTTTGCCCGCTGCATGTTTTCCAGCATGGTTGTTGCACGCGAGATACCTTTGTAGAGATCAGCCCAGTACGTATTGACAAAGCCCGTTTGGGAGTTAATTGTACTGTTGGTTATGGGGTTGGTGAGCTCACCCCGGACCCAGTGGTCATCGCCCCATTCGTCCTGATCCAGCTTGTATAGAAACTCCTGATACAAGTCGTTGATGGCAATTTCGAGTTCCTTCTGATTACTGTAAAAATTGCCGGAAGCGCTGGAAGAGGTGGGGTCAATATTCAAATCAACGCAAGAACCAACTACTAGGGCTGTCAGTAATAAAAATGTTTTGGGAAAGTATTTCATAGGAGTAGCTTCTTAAAGTTTGATGGAAATACCCGCTGTGAATGATTTAAGAACCGGATAGCTGGCAGCGTCGCCTTCGGGATCCCAGCCTTTGGGGTAATTGTGAATCGAAAAGTAGTCACGCAGGGATACGTATACCCGCAGACCACCCAGTTTCATTTTGCTGGCTACGTTTTCGGGTACATTATAGCCCAGGGCTATATTCTTAATGCGGAAGTAGGCCGCATCAATAAACCAGAAATTTGAAACGGCGTAGTTGTTGCCGCTTGAAGTGCGGGAGAGCCGGGGATAAATAGCGGCGCGGTTCTGCTCATCCGAGTTTTTGCTGCTCCATGAGCGGCCGTCGATAAAGGCGGGCACATTGCCGTAGTCTTCGCTGAATGGTGCCCCCTGAAA
>CATMVR010000765.1 GCA_950075905.1 uncultured Persicitalea sp.
CCTGCGCGTTGGCGAGGTTCCCTGCGATGTTATCGGTTAGTCTCTCTCTTTCTTCTGAAGTTAACACGTTCCTGAAGAATTGCCCGCACTGAGTGAAGTTATCTTCATCGCCAGTTTCATAACGAGCTACAACAGCTGAACCGGCTCGAGAAGCATGGGGACAGAGGGCTTCCTTGTGCCAGGCGGCATGAGGAGCGGGTGCTGGGGATGGGCCTCCGAAACTATTAGGGAAATAATTAGGAGCACCGCCTTGATTGCCATCAACGCGCATGCCTCCATCTCTCTGATAGTTCTTGGCAACACCATGCTGTGTGGCGTAAGGGCAGTTCACTGGAATAGACTGGTAGTTAACACCGAGTCTGTGGCGATGAGTGTCGGCGTAGCTGAATAAACGAGCCTGCAACATCTTATCCGGAGAAGGCTCAATGCCTGGAACCATGTGAGAAGGAGCGAAAGCCAGCTGTTCCACCTCTGCGAAGTAGTTAGACGGGTTGCGGTCAAGTACCATTCGACCAATCTCATGTAGAGGATAAGAAGAATGGGGCCACACCTATTAGTAATATGTAAATGGCAAATTAGCGCAAAACCAAGGAATATGAGGAACAAATATAGAATAGCACAAAATACTACCTTCGTCACGTCAAAGGGGTTGAATGTACATGTTTCAGCTTGTTCTTCAGTCATGACTTGAAAGTACAGAGTCCATGACGGGAAATCTGCGCCGTCGATGGCGTTGAACAGGTCCCTGATAGCGTAATCCGGGTCAGAAGAGGCAAGTCGATCAGCTTCAGCGGCGGGAAGATTACGAACACCCTGATCAGTCTTGAAGTGCCATTTCACAAAGAAAGGAGTGCCATTTTCGTTGACGGTCTTGAAGGTATGTGAACCATAACCATTCATAAAACGATAGCCGTCGGGTGTGCCTCTGTCAGAAAACAGGAACGAAACTTGGTGAGTTGTCTCAGGTCTGAGAGAAATGAAGTCCCACATGGCATCAGGATCTTTGCAATGCGTGGCTGGATTTCTCTTCTGCGTGTGAATAAACGAAGGAAAAAGAATAGGATCGCGAATGAAGAATATGGGTGTGTTGTTTCCCACCAGATCCCAGTTGCCCTCTTCGGTATAGAATTTTGTGGCAAAACCCCGTACATCGCGTACCGTATCGGCCGAGCCCCGGAAGCCCACTACGGTGGAGAATCGTACGAAAACCGGTGTTTTTTTGGAGGGATCATTAAAGATTTTTGCCTTGCACAGGTCGGGAATGGGGCCGTAAGACTCAAAATAGCCGTGGGCCCCCGAGCCCCGGGCGTGTACCACGCGCTCGGGTATACGTTCGTGGTCAAAATGGGTCATTTTTTCCCGAAAGTGAAAATCTTCCATCAGGGTGGGGCCCCTGTCGCCGGCTTTCAGCGAATCGTCGGTGTGGTTGATTTTTACGCCGTGGTTTGTGGTCAGGTGGGTACCTTCACCGGATTCTTTCCAGGCATTCAGCTGTCTGGTTTTGTCGGTTTCCTGTTGCTCCTTTTTTTCTTTCATGATTGTTTGGTTATAAGTGGTTAGAAATAGCTATATCAATCAAAAGAGGAGGAAACACAAAGACTGCCTTTTAAAATTATTGTGCCTTTGTTCAACTACGAATAGTTCTATTTGACTAACCGTGCAGGATACATCAGTCGGCGAGCCGGTGAAATTTAGAAAAGAAGCGCAGCCCGGAAAGCAAAAGTTGGTACAAGAAGTGAAATGGATTGCGCTAAAAGATTAGTAAGTTTACGCTGCCGCGTATTAGACTCCGCCAACCGGGGTGATCCGGGCGGAAGTGCCGTCCGGACAGCAAGCTATTAAACATACGTTATCTCACCCTCCTATGAAGAATGGTTTTCTCCTGGTGATTTGTTGCCTTTTTTTCTGGATTCCACCCGTATTTGCCCAAAAATCAGGTTTTATTGGCCGTTATATCAGGAGTTTAGCCAACGACACTACCTCCAACGCGCAGCCCCAGTTTCTGGTGTACCCTACCATCGGCTATGCGCCCGAAACCAGCTGGGAAATTGGGCTGAGCAGCCTGTATGTCTACTACGCCAAAGGCGATACGACCAACCGGCTCAGCGAAATCAACGGTTTTACCTTCTTTACCCTCGAAAACCAGTACGGACTCTGGTTTGACCACAACATATTTACCGATAAAAACAAGTGGATATTTCCGGGCCGGATACGGTACCAAAGCTTCCCCGTACTTTTTCATGGCATTGGTCCCGATTCGCCGGCTGAGTACATAGCGCTGGTCAATACCAGGCAGCTGCAAATCAAAGAGCGGGCCTTGCGCCAGGTGCTTCCCAATTTCTACGCCGGGCTGGAGCTGGACTTTCAACGGTTGAGCTCGGTTAGTTTTGTGCCGGCTTCCTCGGCGGGGGTAGAGCTGCCCCTCGGGGGCACCGGCTCGGCCAACCTGGCTTTTGGCCTGGGGCTGATGTACGATACGCGCCACAATGTTCTCAATGTCAGGGAGGGTATTTTTTCGGAGCTGGCCCTGCTACGGTACGACAAAACCTGGGGCAGCGATTTCTCCTTTACCACGGTCATTTCCGACAACCGTTTTTACAAAAGCATCAACGAGCGCGATGTGCTGGCCGCCCAGGTACTGGGGCAGTTCAACGTCGGCAACACCCCCTTCAACCAGCTGGCGCAGTTGGGCGGAGAGAGCATCAACCGGGGCTACTACCTGGGCCGTTTTCGGGACAAAAACCAACTGGCCGCCCAGGTCGAATACCGGAT
>CATMVR010000766.1 GCA_950075905.1 uncultured Persicitalea sp.
AGCGGGCCTCCCGGGCTTTCAGCAGCATTTGGGCCGCTTCCTGCCCGTTACTGGGGGGCGGGGCGTTGCGGGTAAAGTACCGGCCGCCGGGCCTCATAATACTAAACGATGGGGAAGCCAGCGGGTTGAGCTTGAAGAGCAGATTGACGGCCTGGTCATTGCTCAGAAAAAGGTGTACGCCTTTCAGCTTGTTGCGCACAATATATTTCTTCCACAAGTCGGGGCTGTCCATCATATCCATAGCGGGCAGGTGAATATACAGAAACTCCACGGCGGCGGGGAGCTGCGCGCGCAGGGCTGGTGCGTACAGTATTTCGTTCCGGCTGGCTTCGTCAAACAGATTCCACTTGATCACGTAAAGCGTCCGGTCTTCGTACAGAGATTGGATTTTTTTAAACCAGGCCTTGCCGTTCTCATCCGACTCCGCCATCCAGATTCCGCTCAGCACTTCGGTGGGGCTCGCGCTCAGGTCGGCTCGTTGCTGTACCAGTCGGATGTAGGTACTATCTTTCACTTCCAGCTTGTATAGTTCTTCGAGTGAGCGGGCAAAAACCGGCTCGGTGATTTTATCGCGAAGGAAATTGTACAGGATTTTCTGATCGGGCAGGGCAAGCTGGTAAAACTGCTGCACCAGCAAGCGGGCGTCGAGCAGGTCGGCAGTAGTCTGATTAAACTCGCTGGTGTACAGTTTGTCTTTTTTCTCAATCATCGTCACCAGGTCCAGGGTGCGGCGGTTGCGGCGGTAGAGGGAGGCCAGGAAGTCCACCCCGGAAGAGGAAGCGCCCCCTTCCCGGATGATGCCATCGAGGCGCACGGCTTCTTCCGCCGAAAGGGGCTTTACGTACTCTTTGATCAACGCAGCGACGCGCTCCACCGGCAGCGACCTCGCCTGATTGGGGTTGAGGTAGGCGTTGCGGTCGAGCACGCGGTCGGCGTAATCGCCCAGGCGGGCTACCCACTGCACCCGCTGAAACGTCATGGGGCCCTGGGTCAGGCGCCGCAGGCTATCCTTACTGCTTTGGTTTATAGAAATATCGTTGACCAGGGCGTACTCGTACAACAATGACAGCTGCTCCTCGTAGATCATAGCTTCCACCCATTTTCGCAGGGTAGGGTCTACCCCGCCCCGCTGGGCCAGGGGCAGCAGGGCCGACATCCGCAGGTCGGCGCGGCGGTCGAGCAGGCGCCGGGCTTCCGAAACGCTTGATCCAAAGTATCCTTCCAAGAAATTCTCGCCGTACTTTTTATTGTCCTTCATAAGCCGTCCTTCCTCCATTACATACTGCATGTACTGGTTGTTGGCCCCGGCGTTGACACCCGCGTAGTAAAACAGGCGCTTGGCCACAAACATGGAGTCGGCGTCGAAGGTGAGCTGTAACTCGCCGGGGGTCGCAAAAAAGGTGGTGAAGACCTTGCCGCCGTAGTCGAGGTATACCTCTTCCTGGGGGTAGAGCAGCGGCATGGCTACCCGGAAGGTACCGTCGGCCTGCAACGGGGCCTGCCGGGTGAGTTCGGTCTGGGGTTGCAGGATATTGTTGCGGGTAAAGGTAATGGCTGGCGCCTGTCGGTAGAGGGCGGGAGTCAGGTTGAGGATACGACCACTGATGATGACAGAATCAGGCTGGGCCAGGCAGGTGCCCGCTGAAATACCAAAAAGCAGCAAAAACAACAGCAAACAGGTATATTTTTTCGTACTCATTCTTTTTTCAGGCTATACAGGTTTGGAATAGTTAAACAACGGATGGCAGGGCCAATCCGGTATAGGGATTACCGGGGCTGATCCCGGTTTTCGTACTTGACCCGGATGCCATGGTAGAGCTCCTGCGCTTCGTAGTCTCTGCGCAGGGGGTACCCCTCCCAGTCGGTGGGCAGCAGAATCCGGCGCAGGTCGGGGTGGCCCGTAAAGCGGATGCCGAGCAGGTCATAGGCCTCTCGCTCGTGCCAGTCGGCGGTACGCCAGAGGTGGCTCAGGGTAGGTACCTCCGGCAGGGGCTCGCCTTCTTTGTTCCGTGCTACCACTACTTTCAGCACCAGCTTGTGGTCGTACGGAATCGAATACAGGTGGTAGATCACCTCCATGGTACCCACCTCGGGGCCGTTGTCGAGAGCCGAAATGCAGGCCAGGAAGTCGAAGTACAGCCGCTGGTCGCGAAACAGAAAATCGGCCAGCTCGGGCAACCGCCCGGCGGGTACCACCAGAAACGGCTGCGGCACGTTTTCAACGGCTTCGCTGACGAGGTCCTCGCCCAAATGGCCGGTTATGGCAGAATAGATGTCTTGAAAAGTCATAGAAACAAAGGTAATGAAACTAACGCACTTAAAAGACCCTTCCTACTCCATGAAAGCACTTCTCACCGTACGCTATGCCACCCTTCTGAGTAGCATGATGCTGTACCTAACGTCCATAGGCACTACCTACGCCATTCCCTTCTTTACCGGCACCTACGAGCAGGCGCTGAGCAAAAGCCGGGACGAAAACAAAAAACTCCTGCTGTACTTTACGGCCAAATGGTGCGGGCCCTGCCGCTACATGGAGAAAAACGTCTTTGGGAATGACAGCGTCACCACGGCGTTTGGCACGGGGTACTTAGCACTTAAAATCGATGCCGACGCCAATACTAGCAAACCCATGCTGGATGAGTACTACGCCAGTGCCTTGCCGACCTTCGTCATTCTTACGAGCGGGGGCGTGGTGGAACGGCGCACCGAAGGCCGGATGTCGGTGGCCCAATTCAGCGCGTTTCTCTCGCCACCGACGGGGACTACCCCTG
>CATMVR010000767.1 GCA_950075905.1 uncultured Persicitalea sp.
AGTGCCGCAATACCGAGCACAACCGACGAAATAAACAGAAAAAGGCGCGAACGACTACGGCGGCTGTCACGCCAGGCCATTTTCACGAGCCACGGGAAAGAAAAGCTCTCTTTATAGTTTGTCATCGGAAACGATCTTACCTCCTTTAATCTTAATAATACGTTGGGTTTTGGCGGCCAGGTCCAGGTCGTGCGTCACCAGCACCAGGGTGGTTCCGGCCTGACGGTTCAGATCAAACAGCAGCTGAATAACTTTTTCGCTGGTTTCGGCGTCGAGGTTTCCGGTGGGTTCGTCGGCAAACAATCTCTGAGGCTTATTGGAAAAAGCCCGCGCCAGCGATACCCGCTGCTGCTCGCCGCCGCTGAGCTGCGTAGGGTAGTGGTGGGAGCGGCTGGCCAGCCCTACTTTGTCGAGCAGGTCCAGGGCAGTGGACCGTACATTTTTTTCACCCCGCAGCTCCATAGGTACCATCACGTTTTCGATGGCGGTGAGAGTGGGCATGAGCTGGAAATTCTGGAAGATAAATCCCACGTAGCGGTTGCGGAGCGCGGCCAGCTGGTTTTCGCTGAGGTTGTTGAGACGGGTATCGTGCAGCTCCACGGTTCCACCCGTCGACCGGTCCAGGCCGGCGCACAGGCCCAGGAGGGTAGTTTTACCGCTGCCGGAGGGTCCCACAATAGCGAGGGTAGAACCGGCCTCGACCGAAAAGCTAACATTGTCCAGGACGGTCAGGTCGTGGCCGCCGCTTTGATATATTTTGTTGACCTGATGAAGAGTTAGGATGTTATTCATTCCAATTGTGAAAGGAAATATAATTAGTTTGCGTTGTAAATCAGAAGCCGGCGCTTTGTCAGAGAGCAAGATGGCTTAACTTTTAATCTTAATCAACACCTTTACGGACTTTACTGTTCACCACTTATTCCAACACCCATGCGTATTTCACATCAATTTATTTGTGCGGCAGTTATGATGACACTGGCGGTTGCCTGTACGGATGAAAAAAAGGCTGATTCAACACAGCAAGCTACAACAAGTGCCCCAAAGGAGGCCAGCGCTTCGGAAAATAAACAAAAAACCATTCTCTTTTTTGGCAATAGCCTTACGGCAGGCTACGGGGTGGAGCCCTCTGAAGCCTTTCCGGCCCTGATTCAGGATAGGCTGGATTCTCTGAATTTGCCGTACAAGGTGGTCAATGCCGGGGTAAGCGGCGAAACTACCTCCGGGGGCAACAGTCGGGTAGATTGGGTACTGCGCCAGCCCGTAGATATCTTCGTGCTGGAACTGGGCGGAAACGACGGGCTGCGGGGAATACCCCTGACCGAAACCCGAAAAAACTTACAGGCCATTATAGACAAAGTAAAGGCCAAATATCCCGAGACAGAAATTGTACTGGCCGGTATGCAGATACCGCCCAACATGGGGCGGGCCTACGCCACCGGGTTCCGGGAGCTTTACGTAGATTTGGCGAAAAAAAATGACATTGCTCTGATTCCTTTTCTGCTGGAAGGGGTAGGTGGGGTGGCCAAGCTCAACCAGTCTGATGGCATTCACCCCACTCCGCAGGGGCACCGGATTTTGGCGGAAAATGTGTGGCAGATTTTGGAGAAGGAGGTAAAGCAGGATGTATAGGGGCCTTTATTCGTTCTTATTCTACCACCTGTTTACGAATAAAGATAGCGGCCAAAAAATAGCGGATACAAGGGCTATGCTCCAATTGGGTTTGTCCGGGTTTGCCTTGATCGCTTTCAGGCAATACCAGGCTAAAACCACACCAGAAATAAACCATGCCACAGCCATAGAAGTCGTTGTTAGTAAAAAGATTACCAGGTACTTAGCAAAGTACAAATTTAGTCAAACCTCCGGCTTTCTATCCTGTTTTTTGATGAATGGTAAGTACTCTTGGGAGAAGGTAGGTAGAGGGGTACTTACGCAGAGCCAATAAAAAAGGCTGCCCAATCAGACAGCCTTTCTTTCTGTAAAACAAATTACCTACTACCGGCTTTCGTCATCAAACCGATCAGTAATAGCTTTGCGGATGGCCTGGTGCGGGCGCATACCCGAGCTGCGGGTACGGGGCACGGCCCGGTCAGTAGCTGACGACTTGGCCCGCAGGGCCAAATTGGAGACCGTCAGGTGACTGTTGCGCCACTGCTCGTACTCTTCCTCCGACATGATGTTGCGGGCTACCTCACCGCGGGCGTGGCCGTCGTTGTAGGCGTGGATGCGGCTGTCGGTCAGGGCCAGCTTGCGCTTCTCTTCCAGGTTTTCGATTTCCTTGCGGAGCGCCTTTTCCTCCTCTTTCAGCTCGTCTAGCACCGGCAACGACGACAGGTCATTTTCCATAATGTTCTTCTGAATCATCTGCTGGGCCAGTACTTTCTCTTCGGCGGTCAGCTGCTTCATGAGTTTTTTTCTTCTCCGCCGCAGGCGCCACAGTTTCGGGTCAATCTGCAGCCAGCGAAACCAGAAGCTTTGCAATACCGGCAATGCCATGCCCAGCGACACGGCTCCCGCAATGGCAAACAGCACGCCGCTCAGCACAAACGACAGCAGGGCCCAGGGACTGTTTACCAGCATCAGGTTCAGGTTGTCAGACTCGCGCAGGGCTTTCTCGATCTGATTGGTCAGCTCGGGGCTGTTGATGGGGGCGCCCGTCAGCGGGTCCACAGCATTGAGCTGCATGCCCTTGATAGATTTGTTGATGGCCTCTTTCAGCTTGTCTGTGCGGTAGGCCTCGTGCCGAAACCAGCCCAGCACCAGCAG
>CATMVR010000768.1 GCA_950075905.1 uncultured Persicitalea sp.
GCACCACCGCCATATCGTCGCCCCAGTTCACCCCGCTTCTGATCACGGCCAGTTCAAAGGCCTCGTTCTGTTTCAGTTTAAGTACCACCGTGTTGTCATCGAGCCCAGATTCGGAGGGAAAAGCACCTTCCTTGATGTACAGTTTCCGATCACGGTCTACGGTAGCCTGATGAGCTAGCTCTACCAGAAGCATTAAAACGTACAGAAATTGATCGTACAAACCTTCGGTCTCTTTCAGGATACGGTTCAGGATCTGGATCTTATCTTTCTGATTTTGCCGTTTCATGGTTTCAAAAGCACGGCGGGCGGTCTGAACCGCCTCATAGGGCAATTCTTCATCCTTACCGGGCTCTCCGGTTTCCACCAGGTCGTTCAAAGTCAGGATCGCCAGTCTTTTCAGGCCTTCCAGTTTTTCCAGATTCTGGGGAAGCATCGAGTTCAGATCCGGGAGAAACACTTCCGCGATTTCGTCGTTGGCCAGCAGCCGATTGGAATCAGTGGCAATTCGAATGGCGTAAAGCGCCTGGACCGCTTTGGAGCGTAATAGTCTACGATTTAGCATAATCTGCTATATAAATGAAACATGGAGCAGTAAATTCAAAGAACGTTTTTGGGTAGTCAGTCGTGGTAGGAGGTATAAAATTCGTACCCGCGCCTTTCTTCCCTCATCAATTGGTATTGTTCGTTTTCTATTTCTGATCTTCAAAAATTGTCCGCAAAATTAGATTTTTTTGTTAACAATCCGAAGCAGCCTTTCAAAACAGGCCTTATTTTTTGCAACGTTTTGCCTTACGTTTGTGTTAAAGTTCAAGCACAGTCCATAATTTACCTATTACCTTCCGCACGTGAAAGCACTCGCGTATCTCAATAAGTACTTTGTCAAGTACAAGTGGTATTTGATCCTTGGTACTTTATTCACGATCATCTCCAATCTGTTTGGCATCATACCGGCCCAGTTGGTTCGCTACGCACTCGACCTCGTTCGGGAAACGCTCGATATCTACTACCTTTTCGATGGCGCCGCTATACAATCTTCTATTTATGAGGTATTTACCAACAGTATTCTGCTCTACGGACTGTTGATTCTGGCCATGGCGCTGCTGAAAGGCTTCTTCCTCTTTCTGGTACGTCAGACTATCATCGTTATGTCGCGGCACATCGAGTACGACCTTAAAAATGACATTTACGAGCATTACCAGACGCTCTCGATGAGTTTCTACCGCAAGCACAATACCGGCGACCTTATGGCCCGAATCTCGGAGGATGTCAGTAAAGTCAGGATGTACGTAGGGCCCTCCATCATGTACGGTATCAATCTCATTGTGCTTTTTATCCTGGTCATTTCCTACATGGTATCTGTCAACGCAAAATTGACTTTTTACGTGTTGCTACCTTTACCGCTTCTCTCTGTAAGTATCTATGTGGTCAATAGCATTATCATCAAACGCTCCGAAGAGATCCAGCGTCAGCTTTCTGCCCTTTCTACGTACGTACAGGAGGCTTTCTCGGGCATCCGGGTCATCAAAGCTTTCGTACAGGAGAAATATTCTATTGGAAACTTCCAGAAAGAAACCGAAGACTTCAAAGAAAAATCGCTGAATCTAACGAAAGTAGACGCACTGTTTTTTCCGATTATTATGCTATTGGTCGGTCTGAGCAACGTGCTGGTGGTGTACGTAGGCGGACAGGAAATCATTAACGGCAACCTTACCCCCGGTAATATCACCGAGTTTATTCTGTATGTCAATATGCTCACCTGGCCCGTGATGGCGCTGGGCTGGACCACCAGTCAGATTCAGCGGGCGGCGGCTTCGCAGGTTCGTATCAATGAGTTTCTGGACGAAAAGACTACTCTCACCTCTACCAAAAATCTGACCCCTGAAATAAAGGGAGGAATTCACTTTGAAAATGTGAGCTTCCTGTACCCCGACTCCGGTATCCGAGCCATTCAGCATTTTGACCTGGATATAAAACCCGGCGAGAGCGTAGCTATATTAGGTACCACCGGCTCGGGAAAGAGTACCCTGGCCAATCTCATTTGCCGACTTTACGACCCTACCGAGGGGACCATCTACCTGGATGGCGTGCCGATGAAAGACTACGACGTGCAGTACCTTCGACGTCAGATGGGCTATGTGCCGCAGGATGTTTTCCTGTTTTCGGATTCCATTGCCAACAATGTGAAGTTTGGAGCTGGCGATCTCCCCTTTGATAAAGTGGAGCAGGCCGTCAAAGACGCCGACCTGTACCAGAATATTGTTGAATTTCCGCAGGGCTTCGATACCCGGCTGGGCGAACGGGGAGTTACTCTATCCGGCGGACAGAAGCAGCGCCTCTCCATAGCGCGGGCCATAGCCCGCGACCCCCGGATTCTGATTCTGGACGACTGCCTCTCGGCGGTGGACACCAACACTGAGAACATCATTCTAAACAATCTTAAAAAAATAATGAAAGACCGTACCTCGGTCATCATTTCGCACCGGGTATCGTCGGCCAAGCTCGCCGACCGCATCATCATGCTCGACGATGGTGTGATTGTGGAGAAAGGAACACACGAGGAGCTGATCGAGAAAAATGGCGCCTACAAGGAGCTGTACGAAAAGCAGCTGGTAATGGAAGAAGAGGTATAGCTTCAATTTTTTTTAGATAAAAAGGCCCGTCCGTGATTTTCGGACGGGCCTTTTTGCATTTCTCCTGGTAGCTTTATTCAACCAAAAAACTTTCCATTTCTGCCAAAAATTCAGCGTCAAAGTCCGCAC
>CATMVR010000769.1 GCA_950075905.1 uncultured Persicitalea sp.
TTCAGTGGGTGGCCATGGGGCTGCACGCCAGCCTTGGGGGTGAGAAAGCCCTGCTCTACCAGGACCCCGTTTCTGACAAGCGACAGGCCGCCACGGTCGTCTCCGGGCAGGCCCCGGCTATTGACCGGGTGTGGGCGCTCATGCAGCGCGAGTACCCTACGGCCGAGCGTATGGAGGTACATATTCCCGAAACCGACTCTTCGTCCATCGCGGCCACGGCCAATCCCGACGCCGCTACCTACTGGCAGACTGACTACCGCTACTTCGACCAGTATACGCTGCGTGAGCTATCGGTCAATCATATCTACGGGCAGGTAAAAGATGCCCAACTGGCCGATACCGTACTTCGGATGAACTATGACATCCACGTAGGGGCTATTCTGGGGCTTCCGGGCAAGATCCTGGCATTCTTCGCCAGCCTGATCGTGGCCAGCCTTCCCTTATCGGGCTTTCTGATCTGGTGGGGCCGGCGGAGGAAGGCCCCGGCGGTCAGCCGGAAGCCCGTTGTGCGGGAGAGGGTAGAGGTAGGTAATTAATCAGGGCCGGGGCAGTGGGGAAATTCTCTTCACCCCCCGGCCCCTTCGTTTCGCCCCCCGCTGGCTACGGTTCACCGGTAAGTGGGTTTCTGATCTGGTGTTTGTCTGCGAGTTTTGAAGAAAAAACAAACTCCAACAGGCATGAAAACATCATTTTATCTCCTTGTGACTATCGTTCTGGCGGCCATTGCGCTGCTGCCCTCCCTCCACGCCTCGGCCCAGTCTGCCCGGCAAACTGTGCGCGGTAAAATCACCGACGCCGCTTCCAAAGCCCTCGTAGTCGGGGCTACCGTTATTGTAGTAGACTCCAACCCGCTGAATGGCACCACCACCGACGAAAACGGTGATTTTCGCGTAAGTGTACCCACGGGCCGGGTGGCCCTGAAAGTGACCTACACCGGCTACGAGGAAATGATGGTGGGCAACATCGTGGTCAATACCGGTAAGGAGGTGATCCTGGATCTTTCCATGACCGAGGCCTTCACCAATCTGGACGAGGTGACGGTGAAGTACAACCGCCGCGACGACCCCACCGTGGCCAACAACGAAATGGCGACCGTGAGTACCCGGGCGTTCAGCCCGTCAGAAACGCTGCGCTACGCTGGTAGCCTGGGCGATCCGTCGCGCATGGCGGCCAACTTTGCCGGGGTAAGCGGCGCCAATGACGCCCGCAACGACATTGTGGTACGGGGCAATTCGCCGGCTTCGGTGCTGTGGCGGCTCGACGGCGTCAATATCCCCAACCCCAACCACTTCGGGGCGTTAGGTACCTCCGGTGGGCCGGTGTCTATGCTCAATACCAACCTGCTGGCTAAGTCTGACTTCATGTCGGGGGCCTTCCCGGCGGAGTACGGCAACGCCCTGGGCTCGGTGTTTGACATTCGCTTGCGGAAAGGGAACGACGAAAAGCGTGAGTTTCTGGCGCAGGTGGGGTTCAACGGGGTAGAGGTAGGGGCCGAAGGTCCGTACAGTAAAAAATCGAAGGCTTCCTACCTGGTCAACTACCGCTACTCGCTGTTTGGGCTGATGTCCAACCTGGGTTTTGAAATAGCCGGTACGCCCTACTACCAGGATTTTACGTTCAAAACTGACGTGCCCGTAGGTAAAAAAGGGAATTTCAGCGCCTGGACCATCGGCGGCAAAAGCCGGATTACCTTCCTGGGCAAGGACGTGGATACCGAGAAGGGCGACGCCTACGGCGATGAGAATACCAATACCCGAGTCGACTTCTCCACCGGCATTGCAGCGCTATCCTACGAGCATCGCTTCTCGGACCGCACCTACGGAAAAATCACCCTCTCGGGCTCGCGTACCACGCAGAATTTTGAGGGAGATACGGTACTTTACGCCCCCGATGCCAAGGTAGTAGTGCAGGAAATTACTAATCAGGACGCACAGTTTGTCAACGAAAAGCTTTCCCTGAATGCCTCTTTGACCCATAAAATCAACGCGAAAGATAAAGTGTCGGGAGGAATACTGGTAGACCTCAACCGCTTCGATCTGCTCAACCGGGTGCTGTACCCGCAGGTGCTATCGCAGCGCAACGCCGTGGGCGAAACCATGCTATCGCAGGCCTACGTGCAGTGGAAGCATCGGTTTAGCCAGAACCTGACGCTCAATGCCGGTCTAACCGGCCTGCACTACCAGCTCAACAACTCGGCGGCGCTGGAACCGCGCCTGGGCCTGAGCTATACTGTCAACAGCCGCAGTACCTTCAATGTAGCCTACGGTTTGCACAGCAATATCCAACCTTTGCTGCTCTACTACTACCAGACCCGCAATCCCGACGGTAGTTACAGCCTTACCAACAAAGACCTGGGCTTTACCCGCAGCCACCATTTTGTGGCTGGCTACGAGCGGAGCCTCAGCAGCTCTATTCGCCTGAAAGTAGAAGCCTACTACCAGTCGCTGTTTGATGTACCCGTGGAGAAAACGCCCGGCTTTTATTCGGTACTCGTAGAAGGCGCCGACTTTGCCCCCATTGACAAAGGCAATCTGGTCAACGACGGTACCGGCCGAAATTATGGTTTGGAAATGACACTGGAAAAAACCTTCTCCAAGGGCTACTACTTTCTGCTCACCGGCTCGCTCTTCCGGTCGCGCTACCGCGGGGGCGACGGCGTCTGGCGCCCGACGCGGTTCGACCAGCGCTACGCCGTGAATGCGCTCGTCGGCCGGGAGGTGCGGGTCGGCGCGCGCAACCTGCTGGGCCTGAACG
>CATMVR010000770.1 GCA_950075905.1 uncultured Persicitalea sp.
GTGATTTTCAGAGTGGAAAAGGTTTGGGAAATCACGAGATCACCCTTTCCTTTTAACCCATAAATCCCCCCTTCTATGTGGAATTGCTGGTTGACGGGCATCCAGACGTTTTGCACCGGACTATACACTTGCCGGATGTTAATAGTAAATCCGGTGTTGACTGTTTCCAGATTGAGGCTGTAAATACTCCATTCGCCCTCGATGATCTGGATCGTGCCCCGGTACACGCCTTCGCCGTAGGAGCGCGGAATGACCTTTATTTTATTGACTTCAATGCCATTTTCCCGAAACGAACCCAGGTACTCAAACTTGTAATACCCAAAGGCTTTGGGCGACAGGGGCGACACCGCCCCTACTACTTCGGGCTGGTAAAAGCTCGTCAGAAAGTACTGGTTTACGTTGTTAAAATTTTTATCCTGACTATTGCGGGCCGCTATAATCCGCTGCTTGTAGGTATTGGGCTGCGTGAAGTTGACAATAGAAACCGTTTCGTTCAGGATCGGAACCCCTTTTTTAAAATTGGTCTCCTTTTCGATTTCCTTCAATTCTTTCTTGTACAAAAACTCCATCGGCAGGTCTGTAACTACGAAGCTGGATTTGCTGTACGCTTTGGCCGTGTAGCTCTCCACCTGCAAAAAATGGTAGCGGCTTTTGGCAATAGCCCGCCGCATGATGGTATAGGCCGGGTCCTCGTCCTTACTACCTATTCTGACTTCGCCCAGATCAAAGACCTGCTCGGCCAGTACGGGATCAAATGTTTCCAACCGGTTCTCAATCGTGATGGCTTTCATTCCGGTTTTATAGCCCAGGTACTGAAAAACAATCTCGTAGTAGCCAGGTTTCAGGTCCAGCTGGTACTTGCCTTCCTCGTTGGAGATGGTGCCGATACTGGTCCCTTTTACAATGATACCGGCAAAGGGCAGCGGCTCGCCTTTGGTGTTTTTGACGGTGCCCTGTATCCCGGAAACACCCGTTTTGTTTTGGGCCATTGCGCCATCGAAAACAAGTATACAACTCAGAAAAACGAGAAAAAAAAGCTTATTCATTGTAATGGTAGGGGTAGTGCAGGTTAGGTGATGCTGAAATTTAGATAGTATTTGCCAAAAGTTTAAGTCAAGATGGTAGGAACGGCGCAAAGGTTGCATGGAGCGGTTATGTACTTTATCCTTAAATTTGTGCGCATCAAACTCAGGCAATAAAGTCAAAGATCGAATGGAACGTACCCTCCGCTTTGTGGAAAACCGAAATCTTCTGTTTTTTCTGGTACTGCTGGTAGCCCTAGTGGCCAGTATGCAATCCTATCTGGGGGGGATGAAAACCTTTGTGGAAAATGGGCTGCTGTACACCCAGTACAATAACTATATTATTTTCAAACAATCGTTTTTCCACCTGGTTGAGCAAAAAGACCTGTACATACACTATGATCAGGAACAGTGGGATTTGTACAAGTACAGCCCGGCCTTCGCCCTGCTTTTCGGACTTTTTGCCTACCTGCCCGACGTGCTGGGTCTTACGCTTTGGAATTTACTGAACAGCCTCACCCTCTTTTTCGCCATCTACTATCTGCCGGGATTTGAGAAGCGCCGTCAGGGCATGATGCTCGTTTTTATTCTGATTGAGCTTTTTACTTCCCTCCAAAATGAGCAGAGCAACGGGCTCATGGCCGGACTGATCATTTTTGCCTTTGGCCTACTCGAAAAACGCCGGTACTGGCTGGCGTCATTCTGTCTGGTTTCGTCTATCTACATCAAGCTATTCGGATTAGTAGGACTGGCCCTCTATCTTCTCTATCCCGACAAACTCAAACTAACCTACACCACGGCGTTCTGGGTGGTAGTTTACACCTTTCTACCTTTGCTGGTGGTGGATGTACCCCAGTTTGTCTTTCTGTACGAAAGCTGGGCTAACCTGCTGGCAAACGACCACTCTATTTCGGATGGACTTTCGGTGATTGGCTGGCTCAAAACCTGGTTTGGCTGGACGCCCGACAAAACCCTGGTGAGTCTGGCCGGTGTGGTGTTTTTCTGTCTGCCGCTGCTTCGTTTCAGGTATTTCAACGAGTACCTTTTCCGGGTATTTCTGCTGGCATCGGTGCTGGTATGGGTGGTAATTTTCAACCACCGGGCCGAATCGCCCACGTTCGTCATTGCTGTCAGTGGCGTAGCCTTATGGTATTTTTCGCAGGCTCCTAAAACCGAAAATCTGGTTTTACTGCTACTTACCCTGCTCTTTACGGTATTGTCGGCTACCGATCTCTTTCCGGCATTTGTGCGAAATCAGTGGATGAAACCCTACGTTGTAAAGGCCGTTCCGTGCATACTGATTTGGGCAAAAATTACTTTCGATCTGATATTCCTGAATCTCTCGCCTGTACTATCAACGACCCGGTCTAAGGTACCTGATATGGTACCCTTGAATGAAAAGTAGATGTACAAAAGCTTGGGTTAACAGTAAAATCATCCATTGTCAGGGTTTTATAGGAAATTGCATTACCTACTCCCGTACAACCATGAACAAGCGAGATTTCCTGAAACTCACCGGGCTGAGCGTACTGGGCAGCGGCTTTTCCGAAAGCCGGGCCGAGCCAGTCTTCGCTCCATCGCCTCAGTACCCCCACGCGCAAGCCTTCAACATGTGCGGCTACGCCGCTCCCAAACTGGATACGGTCCGGATCGGCTACATCGGCCTGGGCAACCGGGGCGGCGGAGCCGTGAAGCGCATCATCCATCTGGAAAATGTGGAGGTAAAAG
>CATMVR010000771.1 GCA_950075905.1 uncultured Persicitalea sp.
TGGAGATACTGGAAAAAGAAATCAGGGATCATATTCCGGAAAACATGAAATTAAATTCTCCGGAAATGCTGGTTCTATGAACCGGGCAGGACTTAAACACCCCGCGCCGGGGTAACTTCCTGCGTTCCTCGCACGCACATTACGACACAAAGCCGTATCTTTATGCTTTTTAGAGTCAGGGGAGGGGTATCCCCATCTTACCAGCAGCGCTGCACATGAAATTTGAAGACTATTCAATTGCTTTCGAAATAAAGAGAAATCTTTCTAAAATGGGTTTTAAACGACCCACCGATATTCAGTTTAAATCTATTCCGTCGATTCTGAAAGGGGAAGACGTACTGGCCATTGCCCAGACGGGCACGGGCAAAACCGCCGCCTTTGCCATTCCGGTGGTCAGTATGATTCACGAAAGGAAGCAGCACAGCCGGGCCGATGGCATCAAGTGCGTGGTGATGGTACCTACCCGCGAGCTGGCCCTGCAAATCACGGAAGTTTTTACCCAGATAGCCCGGCACACGCGCGTAAAGCCCCTTTGCGTTTTTGGGGGAGTAGACCAGGAGCCGCAGATCGATCAGCTGGACAGCGGTGTGGATATTCTGGTAGCCACGCCAGGCCGACTCTTTGACCTGACTAGTCAGGGACACATCAATCTGAGCCGGGTAGAAACGCTTATCCTCGACGAAGCCGATCAAATGCTGGCCCTGGGTTTCTACAAGGATATCGATGATCTGATCAAAAAGCTTCCCCGCAAGCGGCAAACCCTGTTCTTTTCGGCTACTATCGACGATAAAATCAAGAAACTGGCTTACTCCATCGTCAGCAAACCCATCCGGATCGAGATTTCTCCCAAAGACCGGGTTTCCAAAAATATTGCGCACTCCGTGGCCTACATTGCCATGGACGACAAGCGTTTTTTTCTCGAACGAATCATCGCGCAGAACCCGGAAGATAAAATTCTGGTGTTTGTGCGTACCAAAGTGCGCGCCGAACGGGTAGCTTCTGCACTCACCCGCATGGGCATTGCCAATCAGACCATCCACGGCGACAAAGAGCAGACCGACCGCCTGCAGGTGTTACAGGATTTTAAGCGGGGAAAAAACAAGGTACTCATTACCACCGACGTCAGCGCCCGGGGGATCGATATCCCCAATGTGGAGTTTGTGATCAACTACGACTTGCCAGAGGAAGCCGAAAAGTATGTGCACCGCGTAGGACGTACCGGCCGCGGGGTACATAAGGGCCGGGCCATCTCCTTTTGCAGCCCGGAAGAGAAAGAGCTCCTCGATGCCATCGAGGCATTTCTGGAAAGTCCGGTAGATGTGATTGATATCGGAAAAGGCGACTACCAGCAGACCATTGATCTTACCAATGATACCGCTACCTTCGATTTGAAGTCACTTTTGGAAGAAGTGGAAGAGTTTGAGAGTAAGAAGAAAAAGAAAAAAAAGTAGCCCCCTTGGGGAGTACAGGTTAGTACTCCCCAAAGGGATTTTTATTACAACTTCATACTGAGCGCGATGCGCTTGCGGGCCAGGTCTACCTCGGTCACTTTTACCCGTACGGTTTGCTGCAACTTCACCACTTCGTTGGGGTCTTTCACAAAGCGATTGGCCATTTGCGATACGTGCACCAGGCCATCCTGCTTCACGCCAATGTCCACAAAGGCACCAAAAGCGGTGATATTAGTCACGATACCCGGCAGGATCATCCCTTCCCGCAAATCTTCCACCGACCGAATTTGGCTATCAAAGGCAAACGCTTCCCGCTGCTCCCGGGGGTCGCGGGATGGTTTTTCGAGTTCTTTGAGGATATCCTGCAAGGTAGGCAGGCCGATGTCCTCGCTCACATAGCGGGTAGGTTCGATCTGCCTGCGCAACTCCGGCCGCTGCATTAGCTCTGGCACGCTCGCTTTTACATCACGCGCCATGCGGGCCACAAGCTCGTAGCGCTCGGGATGCACAGCACTGTTGTCCAGCGGATTTTCGGCCTGATCAATCCGTAAAAATCCGGCGGCCTGCTCAAACGCCTTGGCCCCCAACCGGGGTACTTTCAGGAGCTGCGACCGCGACCTGAACCCGCCGATGCTGCTACGGTAGTCCACAATGTTCTGGGCCAGGGCGGGCCCCAGGCCCGATACGTAGCGTAGCAGGTGCTTGCTGGCCGTGTTGAGGTTTACGCCCACGGCATTCACGCAGCTTTCCACCACGCTGTCCAGCGTGTTTTTGAGCGCGCCCTGATCTACGTCGTGCTGGTATTGCCCCACACCGATGGATTTGGGGTCGATCTTGACCAACTCTGCCAGTGGGTCCATGAGCCGGCGGCCAATGGAGATAGAGCCCCGCACGGTTACGTCCTGCTGCGGAAACTCCTCCCGGGCCACATCAGAAGCGGAGTAGATCGACGCCCCCTGCTCACTGACCAGGTACAGCTGCACCTGCTTTTCCATTCCGAGCGAACCCAGTAGTTTTTTAATAAAATCCTCCGTTTCCCGGCCGGCGGTTCCGTTGCCGATGGCGATGGCTTCTATTTTTCCTTTTTCAATGAGGCGCTGGATTTTGGCCTGAGCATCCGCCGGGCGGTCGAAAGGATAGATGACCGTATCCTCTTTCAGGCTACCGTGCTCGTCCAGCACCACTACTTTGCAGCCCGTGCGGTAGCCCGGATCAATGGCCAGTACCCTTTTTTGCCCCAGCGGGGCGGCAAGCAGGAGCTGACGGAGATTTTCGGCAAAAATCCGAATAGCGTCC
>CATMVR010000772.1 GCA_950075905.1 uncultured Persicitalea sp.
AACGAGGTCAGGTACTACGATACCCGCTCACCGCTCACCGAAATGACTTTCGTCTCGGGCGGACGGGGGCGCAACTTGCTGCGATTTGGCTTCAACCAAAATATCACCCCCCGTCTGAATGTCGGATTCCGGGTGCAGCGTTTTACTTCCAACAAGCAGTATGGTACTTTCAGCGCCGTGAATTCGCAAGCTATTCTGGGCCAGAACTGGACCTTCATTACCCATGGTAACTACTTTTCCAAAAACGGGAAGTACATCTTGCTGGCCCATTACCGCCACCTCAACCACAACGTCAAAGAGCAGGGGGGGCTGCTCAATGTGATTGATACCCTCGACAATGGGAATAAACTGTATGTGTACGACGGCCCGGCCCGGCTCAGCGACGAGGCCCGCTCGTGGGAGCGGAGGCACGTATACCATGTGTACCAGCAGTACCGGCTGGTCAATGGATTTCAGCTGTTTCAGCAGGGGGGCGTTTCGTTTGCAAAGAACTTCTACGATGATGGCTCTCCGCTGCAAGGCTTGGAGAATGGGGTGTATCCAAAAATTCTGTTCGACTCTACAAGTACCAGTCAGCGTATTTACTACCGGCTATTTGACACTAAGCTGGGTATCAAGGGTAACTTCTCGGGGTTTAATTACCGTGCCTACTACCGTCCCAGAATATACAGCATCCGGGGCGAATATTTTAGCAACGACTCCACCCGCAACACCTACCGGAATGCCCGCTTTGAGAATATCGTGGGCCTCTGGATGAGCTACTACCTGAAAGATTCCACCCAGCATCTGATTGCCGAGGGAGAGCACCTCCTGGGCCGCGACTTTCTGTTGCGCGGGGTACTATCAACCCGCTGGTTCAAGGCGGGCTATCAGACCTCTTTCTGGACTCCTGATCTGCTGCAGCAGCGGTATATCAGCAACCACCTGCGTTGGGACAATAATTTCGGTTTGACCGGCGCCAATACCATCTTTGGTTCGCTCCCGATAAGGACCAAAAATCTGGAATTTATCCCGGAGGTACAGTACCATCTAGTTAGCCGGTACGTCTACTACGATACCGCCGCGGTAGCCCGGCAGCTCAACGGGTCGTTTAGCCTGCTGCGGATCGGGGCCCAGCTGCGCTGGCAGAAAAACAAGCTGAATTTTACGGGGCAGGGCTACTATACCGTTTCGTCCAACAACAGCGTTATTCGCATCCCGCCGCTGTTTGTATCCGCCGAGCTAAGCTACGATTTTGTGTACGCCAAGGTACTCTACATTCAGTTTGGCGTTGCGGCGCACTACCGTTCTTCGTACCTGGCAGACGCCTACATGCCTGTTACCCAGCAGTTCCATTTGCAAAATGAATTCCTGGTAGATCGCTACGTCGCGGCAGATGCTTTTGCCAGCCTCCGGATCAACCGCGTGCGACTGATTCTCAAATTGTCTCATTTCAACGAAGGCCTGGGCGTGCCGGGCTACTACGTCACCCCGCGCTACCTGGGTTTGCAGCGCACCTTCAACTTTGGGGTATATTGGCCATTGTTTGATTAATATTGCTATGTCACTTACAACTCTCGGACTCGAACTACCAACCGACCCGCGTTGGGTAAATATTGCGGAAATGCAGATCGGAGAAATCCTGATTGACCACGCCTATTGCGAACAAAAAGCGGCCTCTGCCTGTATTTCACTGATTGTCCACTTTCCGGATAAAGCCCGGCTGGTAGAAATGCTGACACCCATTGTGAGCGAGGAGTGGGGGCATTTTCAGCGGGTGCTCAAAGAATTAAAGAAGCGTAATATTCCCCTGGGTCGGCAGCGCAAGGATGATTACGTGCGGCGTTTGCAGGATGTACTTTACAAAAAAGGAAACGGCGAAGAGGTATTTCTTGATCGGCTGTTGGTGTGTGCCCTCATTGAGGCCCGTAGCTGCGAGCGTTTCAAGCTACTTTCCGAACAGCTGGAAGACGAAGGCCTGCAAAAGTTTTACCGCGAGCTGATGGTGTCGGAGGCGGGGCACTACCGGTGCTTTCTGGAACTCGCCGAGGAGTACGTAGCCAAAGATAAAGTGCGCAAACGCTGGAAAGAACTGCTGGCCGCCGAAGCCGATATACTCCTGTCTCTCGAAGTACGCGGCGACCGCATGCATGGATAATAGCCCATATTTGATTTGTATTTACTTAACCTCCACCCGATGAAACCTTTCCTGCGCGAAGTCGCCGAATATATTCTGGAAGTCCACCCCACCGATCTCGACCGGGTCGCTATCGTTGTACCCACCCGGCGGGCCGCTTTTTTTGTGAAGCAGGAATTGGCCAACGCCACCGATCGCACGATTATCTGCCCCACTATTCAGGCCATTGAAGACTTTGTAGAAACCGTCAGCGCTCTCAAAGTGGCCGATCCGGTCAGTCTGCTGTTTGATCTGTACGATACCTTCCGGGACATCGATGCCAACATTCAGTTTGATCGCTTCATGGGCTGGGCCTCGGTACTGCTGAGCGATCTTGACCGGATCGATCAGTACCTGGTTGACCCTGACTATCTTTTTGACTACCTGACCGAAGCCCGGGCCGTAGAACGCTGGCAGAACAGTCTGCCCAAAGGACGAACCCTGACCGACAACGGGGGGGCAAAAAATTACTTTGGGCTTTTTGAGAATATCCGCAAAGTATACCACAACTTTCGGGAGCGACTGGCCACCGAGGGCAAAGCCTACCGGGGCATGGCCTACCGGCATGGGGC
>CATMVR010000773.1 GCA_950075905.1 uncultured Persicitalea sp.
CTGCAATGCATTCAGCGAGTCAATGAAGGTACCGGTTTTGTTAAGTAGCGGCGAGAGCTGTTTCTCTGTCTCGACGAGGGAGGTTGAGAGCTGGCTCAGGTTGGCCGTCAGCGTAGCCAGGTTTTTCTGGTTTTGTTCCAGCGTCCCTTTCAGCACCAGGCCGGTTTGGTCGTAGTTGCGCAGCACCTGATTCAGGATAGCCCCCGTTTCGCGGAAGCCCTGCGTCACGGCGTTCAGGTTACGCACCAGCGAGTCGGCCTGGGTCATCACGGGCAGGGCTTTCTCCTGCAACAGGGCCGAAATACCCGCCTCCTTTGTCCCCACGAGCGTATCGCCTTCCGCCAGTTGATTTCCCGTCGGGCTGATTTCCAGGCGTATTATTTTTCCGCCTAGCAGGCCCCCATCGGCCAGCACTGCCCGGGTTCCGGCCCGGAGCACCAGCCCTTTCTGAATATCAAGCGACACCAGCAGCTGGTTGTTTTTCTCCTGCTGGATTCTGATGCTCTGCACCCGGCCCACCGAAAGTCCGTTCAGCAGGATGGGATTGGAGGTGGTGAGACCGTCGATGTTATCGTAAACTACGTAGTAGGTGTACGTGCGGGAAAAAAGGTCAGAGCCTTTCAAAAAATTAAAGCCGAGATAAAGTATGGCAATTGTCACAACGGACAAAACACCTACTTTGAGCTCTTTGGAAACTTTCATGTAGTTTTAGGGTGATGATGGAATTCTTTGTTTTCGTTACGAAAATACAGCTAATATCGTTCCATCTCTCTACGGTATTGCTTAAAGGCGTTAAAAACCGACTCGGCCACCTCATCCTGCCCGCTGCTCGAATTCAAATAGGCTTCTTCGGTTGGGTTGCTCAGAAAGCCCGTTTCCACCAGCACGCTGGGCATGGTAGTACGCCACAGAACAATAAAGCCCGCCTGCTTCACCCCCCGACTCTTGCGCCGGGAAAGCTTCCGGAACTGCTCCTCTACATGACCGGCAAACCGCAGGCTGCTGGAAAGAAAAGCGCTCTGGTAGTTTGCCAGCATGATGTGCGCCAGGGGAGACGTAGGGTCAAAGCCCTTGTACTTCTGCTTGTAATCTTTCTCCTGCAAAATCACCGAGTTCTCACGCTTGGCTACTTCCAGGTTTCCCTCGCTCTTGTGCAAGCCCATCACGTAAGTTTCGGTGCCGAGGGCACTCCGCGAACTGGGACTGGCGTTGCAATGAATAGAAATAAACAGATCGGCCTTATTGCGATTGGCATACGCCGAGCGCTCATCCAGCTCAATGAATACATCAGATGTACGGGTATACAATACTTTTACCTCGGGCATTTCGGCCTTAATTTTTTTGCCCAGCGCCAGAGCGATCTTTAGCGTAGTTCGCGATTCCCGTGCCGTCCGGCCCCGGGTACCCGAATCGTGCCCCCCGTGCCCGGGGTCAATCACCACCACATCAATCTTACGCGGATCATTCTCTTTTTCCGGCTCATCCTGGAAAACAAACGCTACACTTAGTAGTAAACACCCCGCTGCACCTACGATTTTAAGAAGTTTTAACATTATTTTTGGGTTCGTGCGTTACTCCATAGTGGTTTCTCCACTAATTTTGACATCTTAATTTGCAAAAATATTCTATTTGTTACAACTGAAAAATACCCGGTTTAGTATATGGCTGTGTTTGTGGGTATTTCTGCTCACGGGCTGCGTATTTAACAGGCAACAGCCGAATCGAACCGGCGGCCTGTTTCGCAAGGCTCCCAAAACCAGTACCACCCTGTCTGGCGCAGCCACGCCCGACAGCACGGCTGCTGTGCCCTCGGCTACGCCTTCGGACACTACCGTGCCGGCCGATACCACACAGTTGAAGAGCGGCATCAAGATCATCACACCTGACTCCCTGGCGTTGGCCGCGCGGGCCGATTCCATCACCCGCGATTCCCTGGCCCGGCAAAGCGACCTGCAGTCTACCGTAGAATACACGGCCGAAGACTCCACCATTATGGACGTAGACGGCAAGCAGGTACACCTCTACGGCGACGCTGAGGTAAAGTACGGGACTATTCAGCTCAAAGCCGACTATATTCGTATCGACTGGACCACCAATGAGATTTTTGCGAAGGGTACCTACGACTCTACTACCAACAAAACCGTAGGCGAACCCATTTTTCAGGATGGGCCCGAAAGCTACAATACCCGCGAGCTTCGCTACAATTACAAAACCAAGAAGGGATTCATTCGTGGGGTAATTACCCAGCAGGGCGAGGGAAACATCCGGGGCGATAAGGTCAAGAAAGACGAAGAGGGCAACCTCTACATCCGGGGCTCCATCTATACCACCTGCAATCTGGCCGATCCGCACTTCTATATCAATGCCCCCAAAATCAAGCTGATTGAAAACAAACAGGTGGTTTCGGGACCGTTCAACCTCGTCATTGCCGACGTACCCCTACCCATTGGTCTGCCCTTTGGTTTTTTTCCTTTCCCTAAGAAAAAAGAAATAGGCACGTCGGGCATTCTGTTTCCGGCCTACGGCGAGGAGCCCAACGGCCGGGGCTTTTTCCTCCGCGACGGGGGCTATTACTTTGCTATCAGTGAGTACTTTAACGCCACCATCACGGGGCAGATCTACTCCACCGGCAGCTGGGGACTAGGACTTAGCTCGGTGTATACCAAGCGCTACCGTTACAATGGCAACGTGGCCCTGCGGTTTAACCGCAACCGCTCGGGCGAT
>CATMVR010000774.1 GCA_950075905.1 uncultured Persicitalea sp.
CTTTGTCCTCAGGGAGCAGGTCACCGTACCACTCGTCAACGCCGGTTTGCCGGGCAACCTCTTCAACCACGGCAGCGCGGTCACCCGAAAGCATCACTGTGTGGATGCCCTGCTGTTTAAGTTTCGAAATCGTACGGACGGCCCCCGCCTTTACCTCATCGGCTATGAGGAAATAGCCCGCAAAGGCACCGTCTACGGCGGTCATTACCACCGTGGATGGAATGTCAGAAAGTGAACGATCAAAAGGTATGCTGTATTTCTGCATGAGGCGGGCATTGCCGGCCAGTATCTTTCTTCCATCTACCGTACCCACCATGCCGTGCCCGGAAATTTCTTCTACGTCGGATACTGCCAGTGATCCGAAAGGGTTTGGCGTGCTTTGTTCCCGGGCAAATTCCTGAATAGCCTGGGCAATAGGATGGGTAGACTTGCTTTCCAGGGCCGCCGTCAGTTGAATCAGGGTGGACTGGTCTATACCCGTGGCTACCACTTTTCTTACTTTAAAGGTACCTTCGGTCAGCGTACCCGTTTTGTCCATAACCACGGTTTTGAGCTGGGTCATCAGATCCAGAAACACCGATCCTTTGACCAGAATACCGTGCCGCGACCCCGCCCCGATGCCTCCAAAGTAGCCCAGCGGAATAGAAACCACAAGGGCACACGGACAGCCAATTACCAGAAATACCAGTCCTCGGTAGAGCCAATCACTGAATACGTAATTATCAACAAAAAAGTAGGGGAGAACCGTAATCAGAAGGGCCAATCCGCAAATAATCGGTGTATACACTTTGGCAAAGCGGGCGATAAATTCCTGCGTGCGGGCTTTGCGGCTCGTGGCCTGCATTACCATTTTGAGGATGCGCGAAAGCTTGGAATCTTCAAAGGGGGTAGTTACCTCCATATCTACCACTGTCTGCCGGTTGATCATCCCCGCCAGCACGGGGTCGCCCTGATGGATGGTGCGGGGTATACTCTCACCCGTCAGGGCGGCGGTATCAAAGGACCCTCTTTTGGACAGCAACGTTCCGTCTAGCCCGACTTTTTCGCCGGCTTTCACCTGAATTGTTTCCCCGATTTTTACAGTTTCGGCGGCTACGGTGGTGGTTTTGCCATTTTGAAGTACCGTTACATGGTCGGGGCGTACATCCAGTAAGGCTTTAATGGAACGCCGGGCCCGGAGCACGGCAGCGTCCTGAAATAGCTCACCGATGGTGTAGAAAACCATCACCGCCACGCCTTCGGGGTACTCGCCAATCGCAAAAGCGCCTATGGTGGCCGTTCCCATCAGAAAAAACTCGGTGAAAACATTGCCCCTGAAGATATTGGTGCCCGCCCGCTTCAGAACGGGCCAACCTACCGGCAGGTAGGCCAGCAGGTACCAGAAGAATCGGACGGAATCCCGAAACCAATTTTCTGCTAGCTGATCCAGCAATAATCCTCCCAGCAAAAGAAACAAACTAATCAGTGCCGGAAAATAGGATCGCCAGGACTGGACAGGTTCTTTTTTGACGGTGGGAGCGGGCGAGCGGGCCGGCTCCACCGGAGCAGTAGCCTGTTTTAGCGCTTCATCGTCATGATGGATATGCGAGTGGTCTGAATCCATTTAATTTTTGTAAAAGTCATTTAAAACCAAAGCTGCGGGCTTATTCTGTGGAGAATAGGGGTCACGGGCTTTGCTATCCGGTTTGAGGTTCGGAAACCATTTCCAGACAAACCCTCCGGCCATCCATTCCTTGTTCCACACTTCTTCAAAAAGTACCCGGTAGGCATCGGCCTGCAGCTGTTCATTTTCAGGCTGCGAGCGGTCTGTTTCCCAGGGGCGACGGGCGGCGTAGTCATGGCTCAGATAGCCGAATTCCGTAAAAAGCACGGGTTTGTGGTGCACATTGGCAAATTTGCCAAGCGCTTTCAGGTGTTGCTTCCATCCTTTTCGGAGGGCATCGGTGGAGGGGGATCGCTCTTCCGAAAGCGGGAAATAGGCATCTACCCCAATATAATCCATTTCATTCCAAAAGGGAACATCCTGGTAGGTGTCCCAGTTTTCGGCGTAGGTAAGCGGCCCTTTGTAAATCTTTTTTATTTCCTTAATGATATTGAACCAAAATTGGGGCCGCTTTTTAACCGAATTCTGCATTTCGGTAGCAATGCAGTACAGTTCTACCCCGGTACTATCGGCAATGCGGGCAAAATCGAGCAGGTAGTCGCCGTACTGTTTTTCAAATACCTGCCATTCCTCCTCTGTTTTTAGGTCGAAGTGACCGGTGAAGGTACCATGACTGATCCACATATGGGGTTTCAGCATGACTTTCAATCCCTGTTTGTGGGCCATCTCCACGCAATGCGCCACGCCCTTGGGCGACTCCCCCCACCATTTCCATTCATTATTATGGCCATACACAAAGTTGGAAGTTCCTTCCCGCACAATGCCATAGGGCATGAGCGATACCCACTCGGCGCTGATCTGCCGCACGGGCAGGTAACAGGAGTCCAGAATGGAGTCGCGGGGGGCCACAAAAGATACCCCCTTCATCTTGGGACCCTCATAGCGAAAGGGTTTTTCCTGCACCGAAGAACAAGAGAATATCCCCGTGGTAAGGGCGGCTATACAGGCCAGGAACAATAAGGTGTTTTTCATGGAAATGGGTGTTTATCAACGGAGTTTGCCCTGGGGATACGAATGTTTTTTATGTTTTAACGCCGCGTATTACCCCAAAAATTGCCT
>CATMVR010000775.1 GCA_950075905.1 uncultured Persicitalea sp.
CTTTCTTTTTTTGAAAAGATACAGAAATCCGGAGAAAAACAAGTAGAAGAGTCTAAACTTATTGGGCGCGGAGATGAGAAATTTATGCGAGGAGGGGGTTCAGATTTTATAAAATAAAGGGTAAATTGCTGTATGTACTCTTTTGTGATCTAAATCATATTCAGCGCTGGTACCGGTCATAAAAGCTGCTTGCCTGGCAGGATAGCTTTGTGGCACCAATCAGTAAATCTATCGCTACCATGTCATACAGAATCCTTGCAACCACCGATCTTTCAACAAATTCTAAAACCGGTCTACGCTTTGCCATCCAGCTAGCTTCGCAAACGGGCGCCGAAATTGTCTTTTTTCATATAGCTGATATAAGCAAGCCCGCCCCCTGGTCTGATAAAAAATACCCGGACTACGAAAAGACAGAAGTCGACAAAAAAATGGCCCGGCTGAAAAAATTTGCCGGAAAAATCTACGACGAAGCAGAAATAACTCCTGGCCCCGGCGAGTACGAAGTGCAGCTGGGGGAGCAGGTAGACGAACTGATTATCGAATTTGCCCGTGAAAAAAACATCGACCTGATCTGTATGAGTACCCGGGGGGCTGGTATGTTTAGAAGGTTTATTGGTACGCACACTTCTTCGGTGCTGTCTGATGCGCCGGTACCAGTTATGGCCATCCCTAAATCCTACCGAAGAAGAGCCGTATCTAAGGTACTGTATGCTTCTGACTTCAAAGATCTGGCCTATGAGCTAACTGCGATCAGGAAAATTACCCATCCTCTGGACGTCCGGATTCTGGTCTACCACTACACCTTAACTTTGCTAAAAGAAGACGAGGAGGTAATTGAGGAGAAAATAAAAGTCCACGCCGCGCCGGATGTGGAATTCAGACTCAAACCGCAGAACCTGGAAAACACCCTGGTTGAAAACATAAAAGAAGACAGTGCCAAAGTCAATGCCTCACTGATCGTCATGTTTAATCATCAAAGCAACGACTGGGTGGAGCAACTATTTGACACGAGCAAATCGGCCGACCTTACCTTGGATTCCCGGTTGCCGGTGCTCGTAATACCCAAACGTAAAGTGTAAGAGTTGAATAATGGCTGAAAGTAGATGGAGTTACTATCGAGTGGATTTGGTTTCCTGGTTTGTTCAATCCTCATTTTCTACCACGGGCAGAAGCTGTCTTTCTATGGCAATCTGATTTCCATAAAAAGCGGCCTTGGCAAAGCCTGGGTGGGGTTGATCCTCATGTCTTCGGTCACGTCCCTACCCGAGCTCTCCATTGGCATCAGCTCGGTGACGGTGGTAGGCTCTGCCGACCTGGCGGTAGGAAACGTGCTCGGAAGCTGTGTTTTCAACCTGGCGGTTCTTTCCCTGCTGGATGTGGTCACTCCCGGCCTGCCGGTACTTACCAGGGTAGCTACAAGCAACGTGCTGGCCGCGAGCCTGGGTACCATTCTGCTCTGCCTGGTGGGGGTTGGGCTGATTGTATCCAACGAGATCAGTATCCTTAACTGGATCGGGATTACCTCCCTTTCCTTTCTCATCGTCTACTTCATATCCATGCGCCTGCTGCACTCGTATGGGCTCAAACAGAACGTGGTCAACGAGCTACTGGAAGAAGAGGGCAGCAATCCGATGAAGCTAAGAACCGTTTTGTTCTGGTATGCCATGCACGCCGCGATGGTTGTAGTAGCGGCCCTGGTACTACCCTATTTTTCTGAGCAGATTGCGGCCGCTACCGGCCTCGGCGAGTCTTTTATTGGTACTTTGCTGCTGGCCACCTCCTCGTCCCTGCCCGAAATAGCCGTTTCGCTCAGCGCCGCCCGTCTGGGCAATATAGAAATGGCCGTTAGCAACTTGTTTGGCAGCAATATCTTCAACGTCATGATTCTAAGCATCGAAGATGTCTTTTACACACGTGGCAATCTGCTTCGCGATGCTTCTGCTTCGCATGTAGTTACGGTATTTGCTACCATCGCCATGAATGCCATTGCCATTGTAGGACTGACTATGCGGCCCCAGAAAAAAGGCTTTCGTTTCTTTGCCTGGGATACCCTCCTGATCCTGATCCTCTATATGTTTACGATGCTGTTTTTATATTTGTACTGAACCGCATCTGGGGCTATACACCTGTTATGGTATCCGTGCCACGGTTTTGAACCGTGGCACGGATGATTGGACTTTTGCGGGTCTGATCACTATTTCTTACATCAACTTTTTACCGCAAAATCGGCCCCAGATCCTCCTCATTTTCCCGCAACCACTCCGCAATTTCCCGTACGATCTGTTTGATGCCAATCTCCGGCTTCCAGCCCGTGAGGGCCGTTACCTTCGTATTGTCGGTCACGTAGAGCCGGATGTCGGCGGTGCGGGTTTCGGCTACGGCTTTGATGGGGATGGTATGGCCCGTTACCTCCTGGCAGATGGCTGTCAACTCCTGCAAAGAAGCGCTGCTTTCCAAACCGCCCCCGGCGTTCAGAATCTGGCCGTTCACCTGGTCGAGATGGTGCAGCTGCCAGTCGATGAGCCGGTAGAGGTCGGCTACGTGCAGCATATCGCGGATCTGCTTGCCGGTGCCGCCGTAGCCAAAGTACCCCAGCTGCTGCTGGAAGTAGTGCTTGGCTACCCACAGTACCATCACGCCCTGATCTACCTTGCCCATCTGCCAGGGGCCGGTAATGACGCCGCAGCGGTTGATGACCGTTTTGAGATTATA
>CATMVR010000776.1 GCA_950075905.1 uncultured Persicitalea sp.
CCGGCATCGTCTCCTCGTAGATCGCCTTTGTTGAAAAAAGCAAGCAAAACAACCTTGACCCCCAACGCTTTGGCGGCATCTACGCTATTCCAGACCCATTCTTCGGTTTTGGCTTCCGATTTGTAGGGTACCCGGTTCAGTTCACCGATGGCCAGGCTAGATACTTTGATTTTCGTCCGATTCGAAGCTTCCTTTATAGTACGGAGAAGGAGCACATTGGAAAGGCCTTTTTCGTCATCTGCAGTATTAAAACTCAGCTGTAAGCCTTGCAATCCAATATTCTTAGCCACCACAAATGTTTCGGGGTTCAGGCGCTTGCCAATAGACCAGTCACAGGCGCCCAGCTGGTAGCGGGGTTTGGCGTTTGCCGACAATTCCCAAGTCAGAGTTGTACCTAGCAGTAGCGCCGTATTTTTAAGGGCTTCCCTTCGTTTTATCATAGCTTTAAAAAAGTTTGCCGGAAGAAGTGGTTGATCGTATCGAGTACCTTACAGTAATACCTTATATTGAGCAAGATCGTTTATCTGTAAAGTTCTAAAAGCCAGGAATCTAATTATAGCTGGTGTGAACAGAGAATTATGATTTGGAGAAAGGGTAAACACAAAGTTGGCCATAAGGGACAATTTGTCCCTTATGGCCAGCCCGGCTTTTTTTAGAAAACAGTTATAGATTCTTCTTTTTCAACTCGTTCACCGCATGATCGGCGGCGCGGGCCGTGAATGCCATGTAGGTGAGCGAAGGATTCACACAGGAGGAAGAAGCCATAGCGGCACCATCGGTCACGAAAACGTTTTTGCAGTCATGTACCTGGTTGAATTTATTGAGGACCGAAGTTTTGGGGTCTTTACCCATTCGGGCGGTACCCATATCATGGATACCCAGGCCCAGGTGTACTTCGGGCCGATTGTAGGTATTGATATTTTTGAAGCCAGCGGCTTCCAGCATTTCGGCGGCCGACCGGGCAATGTCTTCCCGCATAGCGATTTCATTGGGTCCGAAAGCGGCATCAAATACAATCATTGGGATACCCCACTGATCCTTTTTGGTCTCATCAAGGTACATACGGTTGGCAGGATTGGGCAGTACTTCGCCAAAGCCCCCAAAACCGATGGACCATTGTCCGGGCTGGGTCATTTCTTTTTTGAATGCAGCCCCGAAGCCATCGGCACCAACGCCCCGTTTCCAGTCGCTGCGGTTAGCGCCGCCCTGATACCCATAGCCCCGGATGAAGCTGGTTTGCCGGTCGCTGCCCCAATTTCGAAACCGCGGGATGTACAGGGCGTTGGGTCGCTGACCGAAGACAAAATCATCCTCAAAACCCTCGATGGTGGCGTTGGCTCCCACGCCCAGGTGATGGTCCATGATGTTGCGTCCGACCTGATCACTATCGTTGCCCAGGCCGTTCTGAAAGCGCGATGACTTTGAGTTGAGCATTAGGGCAGCGGTATTCATGGAGCCAGCGTTCAGGAAAATAATTTTGGAAAAGTACTCGGTTACTTCCCTGGTATTCTGATCGATCACCCGTACGCCTTTGGCTTTCTGGGTGTCGTTGTCAAACAGAATTTCGGCAACAATACCATTGTGAACCATCGTGAGCCGGTTGGTACGGGCCGCCGCCGGCAGGGCACCGGAAAGCGAGCTGTAATACCCACCATAGGGGCAGCCCCGGCTGCATTTGTTGCGGTACATGCACGAAGCCCGGCCGAGTTCGGTATGCCAGGGCTGGGCTTTGGTCAGGTTGGCGATGCGCCCGATCGTGACCGGGCGGTTGAGCTTATCCTTCATTTTTTTCTTGAAATACTGCTCGGGTGGTGTCATTGGCATGGCGGGCAGAAAGTTACTGTCGGGAAGTACCGCCCAGTTTTCATTTTGGCCGCTAACACCCACAAACTTTTCCACATGCTCGTACCAGGGTACCAGTTCCTTGTAACGAAGTGGCCAGTCCACGCCTATGCCGTCGCGGGCGTTGGCTTCAAAATCCTGCTCGTTCCAGCGGTACGACTGCCGTCCCCAGTGCATAGACTTGCCCCCCGTATGGTAGGCCCTGATCCAGTCGAAAGGGCGTTTTTCGATGTAGGGATTCTGCATGTCGTTGGTCATGAACATCATCTTTTCATCGTTGGCCATATTATTGAACCGGTTGTTAGCCCAGAATTCTTCCAGCGAATTGATGGTAGGCTTGTCGCGGTGCTGCAGCTCCCAGGGAGCTTTCATGGCGGTTTCGTAGCCTTCGATGTGCTTTACCTCCCGGCCGCGTTCAATTACGAGTACCGTCAGCCCTTTTTCGGTAAGTTCTTTGGCCGCAATGCCGCCCGTCATGCCAGAACCGACCACAATGGCATCGTAGGTTTTTTCCTTAGTAGCTTTGAGATTCAGATGCATAGTGATCAGTAGGCAAATACCTTTTGGTTGGGTTTTAACTTTATGACTTCAAATTTGCCGGGAACCGGCACATACTCGTAGCTGGCTTGTAAGCCCACCTCAGAGGTGAAGTAGCCCAGGAGCGTGAGTTCTTTCATGAGACGCCAGTAGGGGAGGCCCTGCTGTTGGTTATCCATCAGCAAATTATCTTCATTGTCTCCCATTTTAGACTGCCGTACGTTGAAGGTTTCCATCAGCTTTTTGGTATCCTGCTCCAATTTTTCCAGGGTAGCGGTGCGTTGCTGCGGGGATTGATCCAGGAATCCGGCTTGCATCAAATCGTTTACCCCA
>CATMVR010000777.1 GCA_950075905.1 uncultured Persicitalea sp.
GCCCTCCGGACGTGCTTGATTTCGCGACATATATCCGGATTCGAATGCGTAATCCTTGATCTGGGTCAGGCGCCGCTTGATTGGGATGGACGACTCTCGTAGTTTCGCGCCATCGAATTTGACCCAATGGATAGACCATGCGCAAACTTGCCTTTCTGTCGGCCTGTGCCCTCGCCTTGGCGGGATGCGACCCGACGACCTACATTGCCCAGAGCAGCCGCGCCGAAGCGCCCGAGATTTCCTGTCTGACCCAGCCGCAGGGGGGCTGCAGCTTTAGCCAATCGCCGCTGCGGGTTCTGGATGAGCCGGTTGAACTGCCGCGACGCCCCTACAAGTTCTTCCCGACCGCCGACCCGCTGAATTTCGTCGATGCGCAGGGCAAATCCTGGAACGCCCCGCCGCGAACTCTGACCGATGGCGCCTCGATCCCCAAGATTTTCATCAGCATCGTCGGTGATCCGACCTCGCCCGAGTATATCAATGCCGCGGCTGTGCATGACGCCTATTGCGGTGTCGGCAACGAGCGGGGACCGATGTATCACCGTGCGAACTGGGAAGACGTGCACGTGGCCGGCCATCTGCACATTGTTGCCAATGATGCAGTTATCACCCACCACGCAGTCGTGGGCAATGTGGGCGTAGGCCATAATCAGGCAGCCGCTTCCAATCTCGGTTTTCCAGTGCTCTTCGGTACCGCGACTGATGGTGGCGTACTCCCGAATAGTGGTGTTGTCGCCCACAAAGGTGAGCGTATACTCGTTGTTGTATTTCAGATCCTGAGGAATAGCCGAAATAACGGCCCCGGGGTAGATACGGCAATTTTTGCCGATCCGGGCGCCTTCATTGATAACGGCATGGGAGGCCACCCAGGTACCCTCGCCGATTTCCACATCTTTGTGGATCATGGCGAAGGGTTCTACCACTACGTTGCGGGCGATTTTCGCCTCAGGATGAATGTATGCTAGGGGTTGTATCATTTTTTCTTTACAAGGCTTGCAATCATGTCCGCTTCGCATACCAGCTGTCCGCTCACGTAGCCACGTCCGCTCATTTTGACGATCCCCCGTTTCATGGGGGAAGTAAACACACACTTGAATATGACGGTGTCACCGGGTAATACATTGCGCCGGAAGCGACAATTTTCTATTCCGATCAGGTAGGGCCAGTAGTTTTCGGGGTCGGGCACGGTGCTCAGTACCAGGATACCGCCCGTTTGCGCCATGGCTTCAAGCTGCAGTACGCCGGGCATCACGGGGTTGCCGGGGAAGTGACCCAGAAAAAACTGCTCGTTCATGGTCACGTTCTTGATACCTACTACGCTCATCTCGTCCAGGGCAATGATCTTATCGATCATCTGGAACGGGTAGCGGTGGGGCAGCAGGTTGGCTATCTGATTGATGTCCAGAACGGGTGCCTTTTTAGGGTCGTACGTAGGTATGCCATCCTTAGCGGCTTTCATCAATTTCTTAATCTTCTTGGCCAGAGCTACATTAGCCGCGTGTCCGGGCCGGGCGGCCAGAATCTGGGCTTTGAGCGGACGGCCCACCAGGGCCAGGTCACCCACCAGGTCCAGCAGCTTGTGCCGGGCCATTTCGTTGGGGTAGTGCAGATCCACGTTGTTCAGGATACCTCTTGATTCGTTCACTTCCACCTTGGGCTTATCCAGCAGCTTGGCCAGGTAGTCCAGCTCGCCTTCCTTTATTTCCCGATCCACAATCACGATGGCGTTGGTCAGGTCGCCGCCTTTGATCAGATTTTGCTTGTAGAGCGCTTCGAGCTCGTGGAGGAAGCAGAAGGTACGGCAAGAGGCAATCTCGTCCTTAAACAGCGTGATGTCGTTCAACGAGGCGTGCTGGCTATTAATGACTTTGGAGTTATAGTCCACCATTACTGTCAGACGGTAATCAGACAGGGGGAGCGCCACCATTTCGATATCCTTTTCCGGATTCATATAGTGGACGTACTCGGGTACCTCGAAGTAGTTGCGGTAAGCATTTTGCTCTTCCAGGCCGCCGTCTTCCAGCGCTTCGATAAATTTCATGGAGCTGCCGTCCATGATAGGCGGCTCGGGGCCATCCAACTGAATCAGTACGTTGTCTATCTGAAGGCCTACCAGTGCCGCCAGCGTGTGCTCTACGGTATGAATGCGAGCGCCGTTCTGTTCGATGGTTGTGCCGCGGGAAAGGTCCACCACATTGTCCACATCAGCGTCCACGATGGGTTGGCCGGGCAGATCCACGCGCTGAAACTTGTAGCCATGGTTGGCCGGAGCGGGTAGAAAAGTCATCGTAGCCGATACGCCGGTGTGCAGGCCAACGCCCGACACCGATACGGCCTTTTGAATGGTTTGCTGTTTTTCGTTCATTTTATACTGATAATACTACGTACGTCTAAGGTTGGCTGTTTGTGGCAATTAGGACTTGATATTGTTAGTAGCGGTATTCTGCATCTCCTTTTCCATAGCTTCAACTCGTTTTTCCAGATCCGGCAGTTTTCGCACTACCGCTAACGCTCGCAGATGGTCGTTGAGGTTGTAGGCCGGGGAGCCACTAAGCGAAAGCCCCTCCTTACGGATGTTTTTTCCCAGGCCCGACTGCGCCCCTATTTTGGTATAGTTGGCTATACTGAGATGACCGGCAATACCCACTTGCCCGGCAATGATGCATTGCTCGCCGATTTTGGTGGAGCCGGATATGCCCGTCTGGGCCG
>CATMVR010000778.1 GCA_950075905.1 uncultured Persicitalea sp.
AAGTGCTCCCCCTGCCACGGCCCCGACGAAAACAAACGCGAAGCTGGCCTGCGTCTGGACCTTGCCGAGGAGGCCTACAAAGCCCTGAAAGAGAATCCCGGTGCACACGCGCTGGTGGCCGGAAAACCCGAACTCTCCCAGGTATATCTCCGGATTTCCTCTCAGGATACTACCAAAGTGATGCCCCCCATCGAATCGAATCTCAAACTTAGCCCGCGGGATATTTCGCTGATAAAAAAGTGGATCGAACAGGGCGCAAAATACGAAAAGCACTGGGCGTTTGCCGTTCCTAAAAAGCCGAAGCTTCCCGAAGTGTCTGACGAAGACTGGCCCCGCAACGAGATTGACTACTTCATTCTGCAAAAACAGGAGGAAGCGGGACTTGCGCCCAATGAGGAAGCCGACAAGGAGCGGCTGCTCAAACGCGTCAGTCTGGACCTGACCGGCCTGCCCCCTACCCTGAAAATGATGGACGACTTCCTGGCCGACGACAGTCCCAACGCCTACGAAAAGGCAGTGGACCAGCTGCTGAAAAGCCCGGCCTACGGCGAGCGCATGGCCCTGCACTGGCTGGACGTGGCCCGCTACGCCGACTCGCACGGCTACCAGGACGACGGCTACCGCACCCAATGGCCCTGGCGCGATTGGGTCATCCATGCCTTTAACAAGAACCTTTCCTACAAGGATTTCGTCACCTGGCAGTTGGCCGGCGACCTGCTGCCCAACGCCAGCCGGGAGCAGCTACTCGCCACGGGCTTTAACCGAAACCATAAGATCACGGAAGAGGGCGGCGTCATTCCCGAAGAGTACCGCATCGGCTACGTAACCGATCGCAACGACCTGTTTGGCAAAGGCCTGATTGGCATGACCGTGGAGTGCGCTCACTGCCACGATCACAAGTACGACCCCGTGTCGCAGAAAGAGTACTACCAGCTCTTTGCCTTTTTTAACAACGTGGATGAAAAAGGGATTGAATCCGTCATCGGCGGACCGGAGACCTACGCCAAGAAGCCACTGATGGAGATCAGCAACGAAGAGGCCAAAAGCATTCTGTCTTTTGTCAACAAGACCGATACCAACCGGCTGATTGTCTCCGTCATGGGCGATCTGAAAGACTCTACCCGGAAGACCTACCTGCTAAAACGCGGCAACTACGACGCGCCCGGCGAGGAGGTAGAGCCCGGTACGCCCAAAGCCATTTTACCTTTCAGCAGCCAGTACCCCAAAAACCGCCTCGGACTGGCCCGATGGCTATTTGACAAACAAAATCCGCTCACGGCCCGCGTGTATGTCAACCAGCTTTGGCAGGAATTTTTCGGAAAAGGGATTGTAAAAACCTCCGGCGACTTTGGCATGCAGGGCGAACTCCCTACCCATCCCGCTCTGCTCGACTGGCTGGCGGTTGATTTCCGGGACAACGGCTGGGATGTCAAACGGCTGGTGAAGCAATTTGTACTGTCGGCTACCTACCGGCAGTCGGCAACGGTTTCCTCCAAAAAACTGAAACAGGACCCCGACAACGTATACCTGGCCCGCTCGCCCCGCTACAACATCGACGCCGAGCACATCAAAGATTTGGTACTGGCCAGCAGCGGATTGCTCGTTAAGACCATCGGTGGTCCCAGCGTGAAGCCCTACCAGCCACCGGGACTGTGGGAAGGTGCCACGTCGGGACGTGGGTTGCTCTCTATTTACGTACAGGACCATGGCTCCCGGCTCTACCGCCGGGGGATGTACACCCTCATCAAGCGCACGGTACCCCCGCCCACCATGGGTATTTTCGACGCCAGTAACCGCGATCTCTGCGAGGTACGGCGCCTCAAAACCAACACGCCCCTGCAAGCCCTGGTGATGATGAACGACCCGGCCGTGCTGGAAGCCTCACGGGTACTGGCAGCCCGGCTGATTCAGGAAAAATCAGACGAGAAGGCCAAAATCATCAAAGCATTCCGCCTGATTGTCTGCCGCACTCCTACCGACAAGGAGCTGGATATCCTGACCGCCTACTACGACAAACAGCGTAAAACCATCACTGATCAGACGGCCATCAAAATGGTCAGTGTAGGAGAATACCCATTGACCAAAAACATAGACCGAAAAACCCAGGCCGCCCTCATGCGGGTGATTTCGACGATATACAATCTGGAAGAGACGATAACGAAAAGTTGAGTGTGAAAGAGTTCATGAGTTAAAAGTGAATAAGTACTGGTAAGCATAATGCCTATTCTATCATTCACTCATTCTATCATTCACTCATTCTATCATTGACCACTATGGAAAAAGAAATTCTCGAGCATGGCTTTTCCTTCAATCGGCGACGGTTCCTATCCTCCATGAGTCTGGGGATCGGGAGCATCGCTATGGGGTCACTGCTCATGCCCGACCTGTTCAAGGGCTCCGGGGAAACGGCCGGTTTGGCACCAGGTATCCCGCATTTTGCTCCCAAGGCCAAGCGGGTTATTTACCTGTTTCAGAACGGTGCGCCCTCGCAGCAGGAGCTATTCGACTACAAACCCAAACTCCGCGAGATGCAGGGCCAGGAAATTCCCCCGTCGGTGCGGGGTACCCAGCGACTGACAGGCATGACCGCCAACCAGGAGTCGTTCCCGCTGGTGGGTTCCTTCGTAGATTTCAAACAGTACGGACAATCGCAGGCATGGGTAAGCAGCCTGCTG
>CATMVR010000779.1 GCA_950075905.1 uncultured Persicitalea sp.
CGTTCCGAATGGAAACCGAGAAGTCCGAAATAGAAAAGGCACAAAAAACCGAAAAGCCCCCTAAGGTAAAGAAACCCAAGCCCAGCCGTACCATCGATACGATGCTACGGACCACGATGTCCAGCCACGTGCACATGACCATGCTGGCCGACCGCAAGGCGGCGCTGATGGTGTCCATCAACTCCATCATCATCTCGATCATGGTGTCTTTTCTGGTCAATCAGTTTGGCACCTACCCCAAGCTGCTGCTGCCCACGCTGCTGATGGCCGCCGTGAGCCTGCTCACCATTACGTTTGCGCTGCTTTCCACCAAGCCCAACACCCGCCGCAAAAAAGTGGCCGATGCCCTGGCCGAGCCTGCCAAAACAGACCTGCTTTTCTTTGGCGATTACCTGTCGCTCAGCCCCGACGAGTACCGGCAGCAGATGAAACAACTGATCCGGGACGATGAGAAACTGTATGAGAGCATGGTAGACAATATTTACATTCAGGGAAAGGTGATTGGCCGCAAGTTTCGGTTGCTCAAAATAGCCTACAACATCTTCATGTTCGGGTTTCCGGTCGTGGTGCTCTTCTACATTGCAGCCATTTACCTGTCCTAGTTATTGAGGCCTTTGATCACCACCCCGTCGCCTTTCTTTTTGGTGTTGCTCATAAATACCGACCGCGCCCGGTTGGGATTGTTGATCAGCTCGTAAAAATCATCGAGGTACTTCAACGTACGTTTTGTGTAGGCGGGGTTTAGCTGCGGGTTGTTTTCGTAGAGGGCATATATCTCCGGCTTAGCGTGGTTAAACTTTTCGAATACCTGCGCAAATATTTCTTCCGAGTACCCCAGTCCGCGGTAGAGGCGCTCTCGGGTAGAGCGCAGCGACAGCTCGGGGGCGGGCGCCGCGTAGCTGGCCTCCACAATGCCCGCGTGGTCGAAGTCGTAGGCCACCGGCATGGGCAGGCCCGAAGGCTGGTCGAGCAGCTTGATGTTGTGCTGAAAAGGTACCGACCAGTCGGTGTTGCCGATCATGTACTGAAACACCACCATGGTACACATGCCGAGCTGATCTGTCAGGTAATTTTTGGTCTCTGCCTCTTTTCCCCGCAGCGTTAGATTGTGGCGTTTGGCCAGGGCTTCCTCATCCTCAATCAAAAAGCCGGGGCTGGTTTCGGTTTTCCGCTTGCCCGACGAATCCTCGTAGGTAATCATCGCCATCCGGGCCTTGAAGCTGTAATCGGTGATCAGGTTGTACATCTTGTAAACCATGTACTCCTGCACAATGTAGCCGGCATCGCGGCAGCGGGTCACGAGTTTCATCTTGTCCTGATTTTTGAAAAGCGTACCCTTCACTTTTTTTTCCGGAAAATTCAGCATCAGCGGCGGCAGCGAGCAGTTAGACGATTTCCGACGGAAATTGCCCCGGGCTTTCACTTTCAGAGGTACCTGCACGGAGTCGCCGCTTTCGTCCACGTAAATCATGAGCGCTTCGTGGTAGTCCACCTCCTCGCCCCGGTCTTTCTGAAGAGACCGGAAGTCCGTCACCAGTTTTACCTGCAGTACGTCGTCAGACCTGAACAATCGTTCGGTTTTGGTTTTGGTCGAATCTTGTTCCGTTTCCAGCTTTTGGGCCCTGGCTTCCTGGCTATTGCCCGTCAGAAGTACCGCTAGTACGGCAAGCGAGTGTATAAATTTTTTCATGGAGGAAGTATTTAGAGTTCAGGAAAGAGGAGTTCAATATAGTACAATATCATGATTTATTAAAATAATACCTATCGGCTACTTTACCTGGCTCCCAGCCACGCCCGCTGCTTCTGCTGCACCGGGGCCGAAACGTTTGTTTGCAAAGAGGTGGCGTAGGACGGATCGGCCTGAAAAGTCAGGCTGGCTTTACGGGTCCTTCCAAAGCGCTCATACACTACCTCCACGGTTTCGCCTACCTTGAATTCGTCGAGCAGTTTCCGGCTATCGCCGGTAGCCGGTACGGGCTTGTAGCCCAGCGACACGATGCGGTCGCCTTTGGCCAGGCCAGCCTCGTAGGCCGCGCTCCCTTCGGTGGGGTTGGTGGCTACCACCGCCGCGCCATTGCTAAGCGTGAGGTAGGCCCCCAGGGCGGCTTTGTCGGAGTTTTCACGCTTGAATTCCACGCCAAAATCCGCGAGCAGCTTGCGGTAATCCGGCATTTTTGACGAGAAAATATACTGGCGGAAAAACTCTTTCCCGAAGTCCTCTCCCGCGTAGCTTTCCAGCGCCAGTTGCAGATCCCGCACCGTGTAGGCTACCTCGGGCTTGCCGTAGGTTTGCCATACCTTTTGCATGAAGCCATCCAGCGACAGGCCCTTGTCCAGGCTACGGAGCGACAGATCCAGCGCCAGCCCCAGCACGCTGCCGTAGGTGTAGTAGGAGATAAACATATTCTCGCGGTTGACGGGATCGAGCGAGGTAGCGGCATCCACAAAGGGTGCCTGGTAGCTCATCTCGACCGGCGTGAAGTACTTCAAAGCGGGCGAATTCCAGACGTAGTTGAGGCTACCGGCCAGGCTCTCGACGTACTCCTGCGGTGAAAGTACCCCCGCCCGGCAGAGTGTAAGCCCGGTGTAGTACTGCGTAAAACCCTCGGCAAACCACAGCTCGCCCGACATATTGGCCTCGGTGTAGTCAAAGGGCTGCAGGGACTTGGGGCGG
>CATMVR010000780.1 GCA_950075905.1 uncultured Persicitalea sp.
ATCCACTTCGTTTCGTTCCAGGCTCTCCACCACCCGCGACTTATTGGTCACGTCCAGCACCAGGTCCAGGCCTTCGTGTTCTTTCAGGAATTGGGCCAGAAAATACGGAATCACATACTTGCCGGTAGATACTACCGAAAGTTTCAGGCGTCCGGTTAGTTGCCCTTTGTAGGCCAGAGTCTTGAAGTTGATAGCGTGTACCTGATTTAGAATATTTTCGGCTGCTACCGCAATTTCCTTCCCAAAATCGGTCACGTACAGCTTGCGTCCTACCAGCTCAGTCAGCGGAATTTCAAACTGATCCTGAAAATTTTTTATTTGGATGGATACCGCTGGCTGGGTTAGGTGAAGCTCCTCGGCGGCCTTGGTAATGCTCTCGGTCTGAGTTACTTTCAAGAATACCTGCAACTGGTGTAAGGTGTAGTTCATAAAATATAGTTATGTATTGCATTGCAAATATAAATAAAAATATATGATAAAAACCCCGCAACTTTGTGGCGTCGAAAAGTTACGACCAAAGCCAGGATTCGAATTGCAGTAGCCCTTGTGGATGGAACAAGCCCCGAAATTATAGACGTCAAGCCGAGAAGCCTGAAAAGTACCATTCAATTTATATAATTAACCAATCACAATGAAAAACCAGCAACAGTTTAAGTTAATTGATGGCGTATTTACCCCCGAGAAAGCAGGGAAGATTCTTTACACGATGATTCAGAATAAAATCAGTTTTCACAATGTTGCCATCATGGCTACAAGTGAAAAGACAAACGCCGAAGATGAACACTCCGAAAAGCGCGTAGCCGAACTCCTTGCGGTGAGAAGCTCTTTGAAAGAGCAGCTCCACCTGGCTAATGAACTGGGTATGAAGGTGGAAGTAAATGGTTACTTTGAAGTGAAGTTTGTGAAATAATTTAGTACGTACCCCCCCTCTATTTCTGTTGATTTTTCCCGACTAGCCTTCCTGTCAAGCGTTAAAGTTTGAGGTGGGCGGTCGGGATTTGTTTGTGGGGAAAGTACAAACAAAAGCGTCTCCCGAAAAGCTGCAAAGAGCGTGCCGCCTACGGTTGGTCAGAAACTTGTGAAAGTTTACCTCAGTGACACAGCCCGTTTGAGAAAATCTTTCTTCATAAAAAAAAATTGCACAGCATGTTGCCGGACAACAGAGGTCTTCGAAAAGTGTGTTATAACTAGCAGAAAACCAGTGAAATGATTAGTGTAGAGCACTTTTGATGACAACTACCGGAGCGATTGTATCTGGTAGAAAGCAGGAGTTAAACAATTGGCAAGGTATTTTAGATATATTCCAATATAAATTAGTAAATAAAGATTATTTCTAAACTCTTAAACCTTTTTAAAAATGGCAGATTCGCAAAAAGACAAAGATCAACATGGCAACAGGCCAGGATCTCAGCAGCAGCAAAATAATCCACAAAAAGGTGGCCAATCGCAGGGCAATCAGGGCGGACGTCAGCAAGAGCAGCGTCAGTCAGGTATGGGCCAGCAAGAGCAGCGCAGTCAGGGGTCACAGTCTGACCGCGACCGCGACAGCAAAGGCTGGGAGGAGCGCGATGAGGAAACCCGTCGTACCCAGGAGTCCAAGAGCGATCGTGAGCGCTAGTGTGGAACTATGATAAAACCTCATGACACTGTTAGTTTAGGTTATATTTGTTGTGAGGCTAAGGCAGGAATGTTCAATCATTTCTGCCTTTTTTTGGTATAGCGCTGTTGGAATCCCACCATTGGTCAATTAGCTGCCAAGGTGAGGCGCAACGAACTCCCGATTATCTTTCCGGAAGTTTTGCCGTAGGGGGTTGTCCCACGGCTTCGTACCGAAACACGTCCGGGCGGGCGTAGTGGCCTACCACATCAAAATCCAGCTTACTTTTTCGGAGTATTGCAAAGTCCAGCTCGGCGGTCAGGAGTCCTTCCTGATCCCAGAGTGGGCCAGCCAATACCTCACCCATGGGCGACAGAATAGCGCTTCCTCCGCCTGACATAATCTCAGGCTCGTCGCGGAGCTCTTCCTGGTAGCGTTCGGGGTAGTCGGACTTTCTTACGTACTGATTGCACGACAGCACAAAGCAGCGTCCTTCCAGCGCCACGTGCTGCATGGTACTCTGCCACGACGGGCGGGTGTCGGCCGTGGGAGCCAGGTAGATATCCACGCCTTTCTGATACAAGGCCATCCGGGCCAGGGGCATGTAGTTTTCCCAGCAGATCAGCCCGCCGATTCGGCCCAGCGGGGTAGCGTAAGTATGCAATGTGCTTCCGTCACCCTCGGCCCATACGTAGCGTTCGAGCCCGGTGGGTTTGAGTTTGCGATGGCTACCGAGCAGGGTGCCATCGGGGCCAAAGTACAGCAATGAGCAGTAGAGCGAGCCTCCTACCGGCTCGCGTTCGGTCACGCCCAGCGCTACAAACATGCCTGCTTTTTTAACGGCTTCGCTAATGGGGGCAAGTACCGGGGTAGAAATATCCACACTGTGGGTCCAGTAGTCGAGCCAGACCGAGCGCCCGGCGTCGGTCCGGCGCCCCACCACGGCGTCGAAGCGCAGGCCCCGCGGGTAGCCCGGCAAGAAAGATTCAGGAAACAAAAGCAGCTGACAGCCCGCCTGTCGCCCTTGTTCGATCCAGTGGACTACCTTCTGAATGCTTTGGCCCAGATCAAACAG
>CATMVR010000781.1 GCA_950075905.1 uncultured Persicitalea sp.
TGATTTGGGGACGTCGGCGTTTCTGAGCCCGGTAGCCAGTAAAAGCCGCTGGATCTGGCCAATGACTTCGGTATGGAGCCCGGTGAAGTATAAAAAGCCAAAGACGATCAGCATGTATACCCAGCCAGGCACCTTCTTGAAATTATGTTTGAGACTGCTCATAAGATAAACTAGTTGGAAGTAAGCAAAACCTGGTATGGAATCTAGGGAAGGTTGGCCAGGAGAGTGAAATCAGGATTCAAACTTCTTCACTGCCTCGCTCAAATCAAACACCTTTGTCTCGGGCAGGGCTGCCGCCACAATACTGCTCCCGGCGGCGGAGCGGTATCCCCCCGAGCAATGCACCACTACGGGCTTATTGCGGGGAATTTCGTCGGTACGTTCGCGGAGTTCGGGCAGGGGTATGGCAAGGGCATGGTCAAAAAGTAGGCCATCAGCCGTCTCGGAGCCATTGCGTATGTCCACAATGGTATAGTTTTCCGGATGCGATTTGAAGTCTTCCACATCCAGGGAAGACATCGTCAGCTCACCGGCATCCTCCATTACGAAGGCACCCAAAATGAGCCCCTCGTAGCCTATTTTGGCCGATTTTTCAATTAACTCTTCCAGCGTATCTTCACTTTCAGCAACCAGATAAAACGACTCATTTGGCCCCAGAATACTCCCCAGCCAGGTCTCAAATTTGGCCCCTTCCTGAATATTGATGGCATTTTTCAGGTGGCCTTTTTTGAAGATTTCCTCCGAACGAGCGTCAATAATGAAAGCTTTGTCCCGTGGCTTATGGTTTATTTCCAGCCTGGAAACTGCGTCAATGCTTGCCTGAAAGCCGGGGGCACCCTGCTTGTTCAGGGTGACGTTGAAACCAAAATATTTTGGAATAAAGGGCTGGTCTTCCAGGATCATTTCTACAAACTCCTCTTCGGCCATGGCTTGTAGCGCCGGGTTGTTTTTTTTCTCTTCACCGATGGTACTGCTGCTGGCATCACTAAGACCCTTGCCGCAGAGGGTGCCGGCTCCGTGGGCGGGGTATACTACCACATCGTCGGCCAGTTTCATGAGTTTCTCCCGCGTGCTATGGTACATCTGCCGGGCAAGTTCTTCTTTTTGCGCCCTTTTATCTTTTCCGTCGTCGCGCAGATCGGGACGGCCCACATCGCCGATAAACAGGGTATCTCCGGTAAAAACCGCCTTGTCTTTGCCGTCGTGTTCAAGAACGATGCTGATTCCGTCGGGCGAATGCCCGGGCGTAAACAAAGATTTTAGTCTGATTTTTCCCACATTCAATTCAGCCCCTTCGTCAAAAGAAATGAATGGATAATCGGGCTCCACCCGGCTATGGGCATAGATGGGAGCGCCGGTAGTTTGGTGTATTTCCAGGTGGGAGCTGATAAAATCCGCGTGCGGGTGGGTTTCAATTATTCCTACAATCCGGGCATCATGGCTGGCGGCGTATTCATAGTAGGGGTAAGGGTTGCGGGCGGGATCAATCAGGATAATTTCCTGCGCACATTCGCTTAGCACCGCATAAGAATAATGGGCTAATCCTTTATCTTCAAATTGCTTTATTTTCATAGCGTATTCATTTCTAGTTGCCTCGGCGTACACCAGGCACAGTTACGTATAGAATTATACGCTCAAAAATACATACCAGCCAGGCGAGTGTTTGTGACCTAGATCACCAAAACTATTTTTTTTCACTTTTCAGAAAAGTCATCAAATCGCGCAAGTCACTTACCGTCAGTTGATTTTCGAGTCCATCGGGCATCAATGAGTTTTTGATCATGCCATAGTCTTTGATGTCTTTTTTAGGGAAGTTCTGAAAGCCTGTTGCCTGGGTATACAGTTCGATGCTTTTCTCACCTACATCAATCTGCCGGCCCTGATAGTAGTTGCCGTTGTTAAGCTGAACATACCATCCCTGCCATTCAGGAGTAATCTCGGCTGAAGGGCGCAGAATAGACCGTACCAGCTGAGCATGCGATTTGGACTGCCCCACGTTAGAAAGGTCTGGTCCCAGGTCGCCCCCGCGCCCCTGTACGGCATGACACGAAGAGCACAGCGCCTGGCTGGCATAAAAAACACGGCGGCCCCGGACGGGATCACCCGGTTTTTCGAGTACTTTTTCCCAATCCTCATAGGAAGACGGGCGGGGAGGAGCGGTATTTTTTTCCCCGGTGGCCAAAGCAATCTGTTCTTTGATGGCCGGGGCGGTACCCTTTGCCTGGTGTTTGGTATGCAACGCCTTGCGTACGACCGGCACAGCGGCATAGCCCCGGAGGTAGCGGGCGGCTTCCAGCTGCACATCGGGCGCGGGATCATTGAGCAGGGCAAGTACCCGCGCCGAAACGTCCAGCGGTTGCCTGGTCAGGGCAAGCAGTGCTTCCGACCGGTTGGGCGGAGTGGCTGTTTGCCGGAACGCCAGGGCCAGCAGGCGGTCTGCTACGGCAGAGTCGGCGATTGTGGCCAGGGAGCGTACTGCTTCCAATTGTAAAATGGGAGCTTTGTCGTTGGAAAGCAGCGGCAACAGGATTTCCAGCTCCTGTGCGGGATGTTCGATTATTTTGATAGCCATGGCCCTGATCGCATCGGGCCGGGAACTGTTTTTAACAAAGTTCTCTGTAAAGCGGGTCGGCAGGCTACGGGGGATGGATTTGGCGTAGGTTTCCTTTT
>CATMVR010000782.1 GCA_950075905.1 uncultured Persicitalea sp.
TTCCAGCGAGAGGGTAGGGGCATCGATTCGTTCGCGCAGAAAACCGATCAGGTCGTGGCGTAGGGTTGTGAGCGTATCTTTTTGCAGGTCGTTGTCCAGGGCTACGTCGATAGTCTGATCCGAAAGGGTAAACTCGCGGTTTAGCGTAATTTCCTCGATTGAGGAATCCCGTTCTTCCTTTCTTTTTTCGACGTACTCGTTCCAGAAACGGCTCAGGTTTTCAAAGCTCAACGGGACTTTCTGGAATGCCTTTTTTTCTACCAGGGCTGGGGCCGGGCTCTCTGAGGGGCGGACGGGTGGCGGCACGGGTGTTGCTGGTAGTGCCGCCGCAGAAATATGGGCCGTAGAGCGCAAACGGCTACCGGTGGGTATTGGGGTCGCACCAGCTGTGCCGTTGGGGGCCGGGCTGCCGGGGCCAGCGGGTTTTGTTCCGTAGGCCGGAGTGCTTTCCGTCGAAACACTCAGTTCTGGTTCAGCTTTTTTTTTTACAGTTTCTGCCTGACTATCGGCAGTGTCCAGGCCTGACAGGGAAAGCACATCGGGCAGTTTGGCCAGCTTCATCAGGCATAACTCCACGTGCAGGCGCTGGTTTTTGGAGGTCTTGTAGTGAATATCACACTGACTGCCAATACTCAGGGCTGAGAGCAAAAAGCCGAGGTCGGTTCGTTGCGATTGGTCAAGGTACTTGACTTGTGCTCCTTCTGAGACTTCCAGCAGCTGAATGGTAGAGGGGTCTTTGCTCACCATCAGATTTCGGAAATGTTCCAGCAGGCCAATAACAAACAGGTGCCCGTCAAAGCCTTTGCGGACTATCTCATCAAAAAGCAGTAAGGCAGAAGCAATGCTGCCGTTGAGCAGCGCGTCGGTAATTCTGAAATAGTAGTCGTAATCCAGGATATGCAGGTTTTCGAGCACGTCGGCGTAGGTAAGTGCGTTGTTGGGCGAAAACGTGACGTTCAGGTCAAACATGGAAAGCGCGTCGCGCAATCCTCCGTCGGCCTTTTGCCCAATCAGTTCCAGAGCCTCCCGTTCGGTGGCAATCCCTTCTTTTTGGGCAATCTGCGCCAGGTGATCGGCAATATCCCGGGTTTGGATCCGGTTGAAGTCAAAAATCTGACAGCGGGAAAGGATTGTGGGTAAAATCTTGTGCTTTTCCGTCGTAGCCAGTATGAAGATAGCGTAGCTGGGCGGTTCTTCCAGCGTTTTCAGAAATGCATTGAAAGCCGCCGCCGACAGCATGTGCACCTCGTCGATGATGTATATTTTGTACTTCCCGGTTTGGGGGGGGTACCGTACCTGATCGATAAGATTACGGATATCGTCGACCGAGTTGTTGGAGGCCGCATCCAGCTCGTGGATGATAAACGAAGCATTATTCTGAAAACTTACGCAAGAATCGCACTCACCGCAGGGCTCGATGTCGTCGCTCAGGTTCTGACAGTTGATGGTCTTGGCCAGAATGCGCGCGCAGGTGGTTTTGCCCACGCCGCGAGGGCCGCAAAACAAAAATGCCTGCGCCAGGTGATTGGTGCGGATGGCGTTTTTGAGAGTGGTGGTAATATGCGACTGCCCCACTACCGAATCGAAGGTAATGGGACGGTACTTACGCGCTGATACTACGAAATGCTCCATGGGCGCAAGTTACTGCCGGGGGGGCTTATTTCAAAGCTACTTTTTCTCCACCAGTTTGTATACCCGCACGTAGTCTACCTCCATGCTTTGGGGGAAAATGCTGTTGTCTACCCCCTTCTGACCGCCCCAATTGCCCCCGACGGCTATGTTGAGAAGCAAATGCTGGGGTTTGTTAAAAGGCCATTCCGCCCAGCCGTACAGACTGTCTTTCTGAAAGCGAAAGTACTCTTTTCCATCTACTGAAAACACAATCAGGTCGGGCTTCCACTCGCAGGAGTAAACATGAAACTCGGTAGAAGCCGTAGGTACCTGAATTTTATTGCCTTTGTTAGTGCCGATAGCGTGGTTGAAAGCCTTGGTATGGATGTTGGCATGCACCGTATTCTGATCAAACCCCACGTGCTCCATGATGTCCAGTTCGCCGTTATCGGGCCAGTATTGCGTGCCGTAGTCGCTTTGGCTGGCCAGCGTCCAGATGGCAGGCCAGGTACCTACGCCTGTGGGAAGCTTGGCCCGGACTTCAATTTTGCCGTACAAGAAATCTCCTTTCCCCTTCGTTACCAACCGGGCCGACGAGTAGTTGCGCCCGCCAGAAGGTTCTTTAATTGCCTTTATCGTCAGGTGCCCGTCTTTCACAAAGGCATTTTCCAAATTGTTGGTGTAGTTTTGCATCTCGTTGTTTCCCCAACCAGTTCCTCCCACATCATACCCCCACTTTGCAGGGTCCGGTTTTCCGTTGTAGTCAAATTCATCCTGCCAGCTGGGAGTATCTGCAAATGTGTACTCAACGGGCGGGGCGGAGGGTTTGGGGGTGGAAATGGGGGCAGGAGGTACCGGGCTTTCGGTTTGGCAGGCCATTCCGATCAGCAAGGAAAGAGACAGCAGGAAGACAGGAAGTCGCATCAAAGTATTCTTTTTTAGGTAAGATATAGATTCAAATATAATGAAGTCTTTACAATTACGCACCGAAGTATCCATAAAATCTCCCGATTGGCGTATCAATCACCAAACCGGTGTACTTACACTCGG
>CATMVR010000783.1 GCA_950075905.1 uncultured Persicitalea sp.
CCCAAACTCCGACCGGATCGTCACCTGCTTCTTTTCGGCGGCTTCTACCCGGCCGATGATCTGCGCCGGGATACCGAAGGATTCAGAAATCTCGATCACACGGGCGGCTTGTGCTTCCGGCAGGTATACTTCCAGCCGGTGGCCCATGTTGAACACCTTGTACATTTCCTGCCAGCTCGTACCGCTTTCGGATTGGATTAGCCGGAAGAGGGGCGGCACCGGGAACAGGTTGTCCTTGATCACATGCAGGTTGTCGATAAAGTGCAGGATCTTGGTCTGTGCCCCGCCGCTGCAATGCACCATGCCGTGAATCTGCGGCCGCAGCTCGTCGAGCAGGGCCTTGGCTACCGGGGCGTAGGTACGGGTGGGCGACAGGATCAGCTGCCCCACGTTGAGGGGGGTACCCTCTAGGGGGTCAAGCAGATTTTTGCTGCCGCTGTATACCAGGTCGCCGTTTACTTCGGGGTCAAAGCTTTCGGGGTAGTGCGTGGCCAGGTACTTAGCCAGTACGTCGTGGCGGGCGGAGGTGAGGCCGTTGCTGCCCATGCCGCCGTTGTAGGTGGTTTCGTAGGTAGCCTGTCCGTAGGAGGCCATGCCTACGATGACATCCCCGGCCTGAATGTTGGCGTTGTCAATTACGTCAGCCCGTTTCATACGGGCGATGACGGTACTGTTGACCGTCACGGTGCGCACCAGGTCACCCACGTCGGCGGTTTCGCCGCCGGTGCTGTATATTTCCACGCCAAAGTCGCGGAGCATGGCAAGTACCTCCTCGGTGCCGTTGATGATCTCGGCGATGACCTCCCCGGGAATCTTGTTTTTATTGCGATCAATGGTCGAAGACAGCAGCATAGGGCCGGTAGCACCCACGCACAGCAGGTCGTCGGTATTCATCACCACGGCGTCCTGGGCAATACCCCGCCACACCGATACATCGCCGGTTTCTTTCCAGTAGAGGTAGGCCAGGGAGGTTTTGGTACCAGCGCCGTCGGCGTGCATGATGGTGCAGTAGTCGGGGTCGCCGGCCAGGGTATCGGGTACTATTTTGCAAAAGGCTTTGGGGAAAATACCCTTGTCCAGCTTCTCGATAGCCTTATGTACATCCTCTTTGGAAGCCGAAACACCCCGTTGTAAGTAGCGGTCAGAAGTAGTCAATTTTGATTGAGTGATTGAGTGATTGAGTGAATTCGTACTGTAAAGAACCGAAAAATCATTCTATCATTCAATCATTCTATCAATCTATCTTACTCAATCATTCTATCATTCTATCATTCTATCATTGGTTTACCCTTCGTATTCCAGCCCAATCTCTTCCCTTGCCTGATCCAGCAGGCTCATCAGATTCAGGCTGTCGGTCAGGGACCAGTCGGGGTTTTCGGTTTTGCCTTCGCGCAGGGCTTTGCCTACGGATACTATTTCGTAGTCGTAGCCGTGGGTGGTACGCTCGAAAGAAAAATGCTGCGGCTCCTGATCGATGAGTTCCAGCGAAAGGCTCTCGCTTTCGTGCCAGCGCCCGTGCACCCGGATGGCCCCCAGCTCGCCATATACCATGGCCACACAGTCGGTTTTGGCCAGGAGGGTGCAGTCCAGAAAGGCAAAGGCCCCGCTGTCGTACCCCAGCACCATACCGGTGGCTACGTCCACGCCGGTATCGCTAAACTGCGCCGTGGCTTTGAGAGAAACGGGCATCCCCAGCATGGCGTACGACCAGAACAGCGGGTAGATACCAATATCCATTAGCGCCCCGCCCCCCAGGGCTTTGTTATAAAGTCTGCCTTCGATGTCGTAGATGGCTTTAAAGCCAAAGTCGGCCCGGACGCCCAGTACTTTTCCGATAGCTCCTGACTTGATCAACTCCATGGTTTTGAGCGTAGTGGGCATAAACCGGCTCCACAGGGCTTCCATCAAAAACAGATTTTTGTCGCGCGCCAGGCTCACCATGTCCTGCACGTGGCCGAGGTTCATGCCAAAGGGTTTTTCGCACAGCACGGGGATGCCCGCGTTGAGGCACAGCAGGGTATGCTCGTGGTGGCCGGTATGGGGGGAAGCAATATACACGATGTCCAGCTCGGGGCAGTTGAGCAATTCCTCGTAGCTACCGTAAGCATAGGGAGCGTTGTACTGACTGGCAAATTCCTTCGCCCGGTCCAGGCTGCGCGAAGCTACGGCGGTGATGATGGCATCGGGGACGGTCATCAGGTCCTGGGCGAATTTATGGGCAATGCGGCCCGGAGCAAGAATGCCCCAGCGGATTGGGTTCATGGTAGGTAGGTGGTTAGGTAGTTAGGAATTTGGTTGTTAGGGTTTAGGTCGCTTGTCATTGCCTATTTTCAGTATTGGTTTCTCTATTTGGAGTTAATTGTCACTTTTGCGAAAGTAGCTATTTGTTCATTTTCTGTCTGGAAAAATAGTAACCTAATGGCTAATAACTACCCTTGCTAATGGCTACCAAACAAACTTACTTCCTCCTGATCCGGACACGCTTCCAGCAGTTCGGCGTTCGTTTTCATTAGCAGCGGATGCACGAAATCCGGGGCTATTTCGGCCAGGGGTACCAGCGTAAACCGCCGCTCGTGCAGGCGGGGATGCGGTACCGTGAGCCGGGCCGTGTCCATGTGGAGGGTACCGTAATACAGCAGGGCCACATCCAGG
>CATMVR010000784.1 GCA_950075905.1 uncultured Persicitalea sp.
GGGCCGGGAGGTTACCGAAAAGACTTACCGCTATCTGGGACTGGCGCTCCCGGAAAAATGGAATCAGGCGGCATGATTTTTTTAACTCCTTAGTATATATTTATATTATACTAAGGGAATTTTTTGCATAAGTTGTACGTTATACATATACAGGGCCAGAAACCAGCGATGCTATGGTAGTAAACTTGGAAAAATCATATAGAACGGAAGAAGAGTGGCGGCGGTCGATTCCGGCGCAGGTATTTCTGAATCATTTTTTCGGAATACACCGGCATATCGAACATACACGCCATGTCCGTTCGCTAGACCAGGTAGCTCAGTTTCGGGATTTTGCCCCGATGCTTACTACCCAACAGGCAGAAAACGCTACCCGCCTGCTCGTTCAGGCGTTGAATACGGAATATGCCCTGCGCAAAACGGCCGAAAACCGGGACGAGACGTTCCACCGGAATGCCCTGTACTGGACTTTTCCGCAGGCGTATTACAGCATCTTTTTTGGTGCTAAGGCTTTTCTGGCCACACAAGGTGGCCATGTTACGAGCGAGTCGGTGGCGCGCATGCGCATCGGTCGGCTGGTAGCAGCCAACTGGTACCCGGCTTCGCTGGGATTTGCAGCTATGGGATACCCCGGCAAGTTTACGCTGATGGGACTCCCTGCCGGTCATGCCACCCCGGCGCTGCATCTGGTAGATACGCCACACGAGTGGCAGGCGCAGGTAGGGCAGTTTCTGAGAACTACCCGTACCCGGCACATGCAGGCGGCCCGGCAGCGTATGCAGGCCGACCCAGAAACCGCCTTGCGTACCAAAAGCGGAAAGATTGCCACCCGATTTGGGGCGAAGGAATGGGCAAAAGTAGCCCAGCGGGTCAGTCCAACCACATTTCTGGATTTGTTCGCCCGTTTGAAGATTTCTTCTTCACATCGTGAGATTGAGCGGTTTCAGGAAGCAGATATAGATTTCAGGCTGTTTCACATGTGCCTGTTCGAGACGGTTCGCTACATCAATGCGATTCACGAAGCATATGTAGCGAAAGCCCTGGGCGCCAGGCAGTACGCCAAGTTCAGGAATTCATTGCCGGAGTACCTCCGCAATGAGTTTGGCAACGGGCCCAAAAGCCCCGAGGAAGCTGCGGTGATTCCCCTGGAATTGCAGCGGTATGAGAAGATGGCTGGTTGAAGTATTAATTAAAGAAACGACACTAATGAATAAAGAGCCTCTGTTTTTCAAGAGCAAGGGAGGTGGGCAGTTTTTCAAACGAGAAGGCAACCATATAAAGATTATCTGCCTGTATGAATTCAACCCCTCCGTAGAACGGACAACCTACGACGATAAGTTGATCAGTGCGCTCGATTGCGTACCCTGCGACGAGGCGTCGTTCAATAAAGCCCAAAGTGAAGTAGTGCGCATCCTGCAACTCTCCGACCGGGCACAAAGAGCATAATGTAGTTTTGGTTTTATGGATAAATCCGGATAGGTTCGGGCCACTGGCCCGGACCTATTTTGTTTTTGGAGCATACCGGATTAAATCCGGCGTTACCATATCAATCAAGCCTACGGCTTTTTTGTAGAGGTATTTTTCGGCAACTCTCCGACCGGACACAAAGAGCATCATGGAGTTTTGCGGTGCGTCGTCACGCTTTTATGGATAAATCCGGATAGGTTCGGGCCACTGGCCCGGACCTATTTTGTTTTTAGAGCACACCGGATTAAAATCCGGCCTTACCATATCGGTCAAGCCTACGGCTTTGGGTAGAGGTATTTTCTGCCTTTCCTCTGCTGAATTTTTTGGGGCTTATTTCTCTAAAAATTGCACATTTTCCCCCCAATACCCTTACATTTAGTGTAGACAGAATAAGAAGGTCAACTTTCCGGGCTGCACTGCTGGCATTTTTTAGTTTATTTCTCCTGAGGGCAAAGAACTAGATTATTGCAAAGGCCGTCTCTTCATTCTGTCACCGCCGGGGCAGCCCCTTCATTCTTACACTCATTCAAAAACTAAAAAAATGACCACCCAGGAATACCAAAACTACGACGCTGTGGGCCTTGCTCAGCTGGTAAAAAATGGAGAAGTAAGTCCACTGGAACTACTTGAATGCGCCCGGCTCCTGGCCGATAAGATCAACCCCTCCATCAACGCTATTGTGCAGTCGCTCTACGATGAAGGCAAAAAAATAGCCGCCAATCTGCCCCCCGAGGGGCCGCTGCGGGGTGTGCCTTTTCTGGTCAAGGACCTAAGTGTGGAATGGATGGGCACGCCTCTGCGATTTGGCAGCAAAGGGTACCTGCATTATATGTCGGGGCAGGACAGCCACTACTTTGAACGCTGCAAAAAAGCAGGACTGGTCCCTTTTGCCAAAACCAACACGTCCGAATTTGGCCTGACCCCCTTTACGGAACCAAAACTATTCGGGCCGGCCCGCAACCCCTGGAACATCGCTTACTCGTCGGGCGGGTCTAGTGGAGGATCCGCGGCAGCAGTGGCCGCGGGCATTGTACCAGCCGCGTCGGCCTCCGACGGAGGCGGCTCTATTCGCATTCCGGCCTCCTGTTGCGGGCTTTTTGGACTCAAACCCTCCCGCGGGCGGGTGTCGCTGGGTCCGCTGATTGGTGAAGGCTGGGGCGGAGCCGTGGTAGAGGGGGCGGTTACCC
>CATMVR010000785.1 GCA_950075905.1 uncultured Persicitalea sp.
TAAAGCGCATCGTTTTTTCCTGAAATTTCCACATTACTTTTAATAAGCTACTTATTGGTCAGGTCAATCATTCATTTGGTTTTGTGAAGGTACAAAAAAGCCGTTTACCCTTCCACCAGCTCATTCAGATAGTAGGGCACTACGTGGGCAGATTGCAGCTGCGTCAGGGCAATGTTGATCAGACTTTTCAGATGAGCGAAGTTTTCTGATTTACGGATGTAATGATTCGCTCCCTTTTGCCGGGTGCTTTCGATCATCGTCATGGACGAACTAGTGGAAATAATGAATACCTTGGTCATCTTATCGCCAAGCTGCACCCGCAGAAAATCCAGGCATTCAATTCCGCTATGTTTGGGCAGGTTAAGATCCAGAAAAATAGCATCGGGAGCGCAGGCACCCGCAGCCAACGTAGCCATGAGGGATTCTCCATCGACAAATTCCTCAAACTCTATACTATCTTTTACTTCGTGTATGGCATCGAGAAACAAAAAACGATCATCTTCATCATCATCCACAAGAAATACTTTTGACTTGACAGCCGGCAAATTTGACAACAGCATGGGCAAACTTTCAGGGTAAAAAAAATAAAATTTACTGCTTCGTGAAGTAGAGAGGGGAGATTTGGAAGGGACTATTATATAACTATCGTAAAATTAGTCAATAATATTGTCTTGCAGATGCAATTTTTAAAGAAATAATCCTATTTATTTACCGAAAGGCAAACAAATAGGATTATTCATATAAAACATTCTATTTGGCTTTCATATCAATAAACGGAATGATGACCTCTTCGAGCGAAATACCACCGTGCTGAAACGTATCCCGGTACAGGTTCACGTACTGGTTATAGTTGTTGGGGTAGGCAAAGAAATAGTCTTCTTTGGTGAATACGTACGACGTAGACACATGGGGCTTGGGCAAAAAGAAGCGCTCTGGCTTGCGGCATACCAGCAGGTGGTCGTCGTCGAAGCCCAGGTTTTTTCCGTGCTTGTAGCGCAGGTTGGTGTTGGTTTCGCGGTAGCCCACAATCTTGACGGGCTTCTGCACCCTGATCATACCATGGTCGGTTGTGAGTATGATACGGCATTTTTTCTCGGCGATCTTGCGCAGAAAATCCAGCAGGGGCGAGTGCTGAAACCAGCTACGGGTAATAGACCGATAGGCCGCTTCGTCGGGAGCTAACTCCTTGATCATCTGCACGTCTGTACGGGCGTGCGAAAGCATATCCACGAAGTTGTATACCACTACGTTGAGCTGATTGCCAAGCAGGTTGTTGAAATTATCTACCAGCGCTTTTCCCTGATTTGCATTCAGGATTTTGTTGTAGGAAAACTTCACGTTCAGGCGGTTCCATTCCAACTGCTTTTGCAGCAGCTCATGCTCGTGTTTGTTGAGCCCTTCTTCTCCTTCGGGGGTATTCTCATCGCTGACCCACCACTGCGGGTACTTGCGTTCGATTTCGCTGGGCATCAATCCCGCAAAAATCGCATTTCGGGCGTAGCCTGTGGTTGTGGGCAGAATGGAATAGTAGGCAGATTCTTCCTCGATAGTAAAGTACTCCTGCAACACCGACTGAATCATTTTCCACTGGTCGTAGCGAAAATTGTCGATTAACAGAAAGAACAGCGGTTCGCTGCTGCCTTTCAGATGCGGGAACACCTTTTGCTTCATGAGCTGGTGTGAAAGCAGGGGGCGGTCGGCCCGGGGGTCATTGAGCCAGTCTTCGTACTCTTCTTCAATGAACTTGGCAAAGTTGGCGTTGGCCTCGCTTTTCTGCATGCTGAACACCTCGGCCATGCCCTGATCCTGCGAACTTTCAAGTTCCAGCTCCCAGTAAATAAGTTTCTTATAGATTTCCACCCACTCTTCGTGGCCGATCCGGTCCTGGTACTGCATGGCCAGGTTGCGAAACTGCTGCTGGTAGCTGAGGGTGGTTTTTTCGGTAATCAGCCGTTTGTTATCCAGAATCTTTTTCACCGAAAGCAGAATCTGGTTGGGATTCAGGGGCTTGATGAGGTAGTCAGCGATTTTGGAGCCAATGGCGTCCTCCATGATGTGCTCCTCTTCACTCTTAGTGATCATGACCACCGGCAGCGAGGGGTGCATCTGCTTGATCTGGGCCAGGGTTTCGAGGCCAGTCATTCCGGGCATCATTTCGTCCAGAAACACAATATCGAAGCGTTCGTTTTCAACTTTGTCCAGGGCATCGGAGCCACTGTTGACGGGCGTGACCGTGTAGCCCTTGTTGGTCAAAAACATGATATGGGGCTTCAGGAGATCAATCTCGTCGTCGGCCCAGAGTATGTTGTATTGCATGATTTACTAGTATATAGTGGTTGTTATGGATTGGGGATTCAATCTAACTCTAACGCATCCGCCCGGGTTCTCGTATCCCGGGGGCGGAGATACCCATAAATGGGGTAACAGATTTTTACAGAAATTTCCGTGCCACCCGTTCCAGATCCTCGGGCGTGTCGATGCCGTGGGAATCGTCGGGCGTAATGACCGCCTGAATAGTAAAACCGTTTTCGAGCCAGCGCAGCTGTTCGAGGTTCTCAGCCACTTCCAGGGCCCCCTTCTCGAGAGAGCAGAAACGCGCCAGGGCGTCGGGTCTGTAGGCGTAGACCCCCACGTGGCGCAAGGCC
>CATMVR010000786.1 GCA_950075905.1 uncultured Persicitalea sp.
GAGGGCCCGGCCGTTCAGGCTTCTTTCGAGGCAGTCATTCACCCGTTTTACCTGATTTTCTACCTGTCCCGAGCGCTCCCTGAATTTAGGATAGTTGGCCTCCACGCCAAAGTAATTGTTACCCCAGGGCTGCGTGCCGGCCTGCAGGTGACAATTCTGACAGTTCAGGCCGTTTGAAATCTGCATCACACTCCCCCGGGGACCCAGGTAGTCGGCCGTGTGGGCGATCAACTCACGACCGTACCTAATTTTTTCCTGTTCACTGGCATCGAGACGGGCCAGACGGCGCTCCGAAGGGGCCGTCCACACATCCACAAAGTTGGTGTCGGGCATTACTACGGGCGAAGGCGGCGTTTTGGCTGGGAGCCAGCCCGTTAGCTTCGTTTCGTACGACCAGAGAAACAAGGTCATTGCCATCAGCAAAGCGGCAAAAAGTAGCGCTCCGGTCAGGATTGAGAAAGATAGTGATAGCTTCTGAGCCAGCCTGTTATTGTCCTGCGTGGGCATGTTTACGAAAAGTGTCAGATTTAATAATTCAGGGTAAAGAAAACAACGAATCACAAATAACGGGCAAAGGTAGCCGCTGGACAGTGATAAATATCACGCCGCTTAAACAAAGCTACTGTGGCAGTACTTCTCATGTTTTTCCCGGGATGACAAAAAAAAATATAAAAATTATGCTATCGCTGTAAGGAGATTCCTGATGTTTGCTTGTCTTAGCTACAAGGGCGCAATGAGGGCCTGATATACCTGCAAGTCAATAAGATATGTATGGAAGACCTTGACCAAGAAACACAGCGGCTTTCCCTTCTGAAAAAGGAGAGTGGCAGCTTTGCGCACCCCCCCGAAGTGAATTCAGAAAAGAAACCCACCCAAGAAGGGGACGATGAATTTTTTATCCGTACTTCATTGCATCAGGACCCCCGGCACGGGTTCGAATTACTCTATAACCGGTACTATCAACCGATGTGTACCCATGCGGTAAAGTTTGTGCGTTCGCGAGAGGTGGCCGAGGATCTGGTCTCAGAGATTTTTTTTCATTTCTACACCCACAAAATATTCCAGACCATCAGTACTTCTTATCGGCTGTACTTGTTCAGTACGGTTCGCAACCGCGCGTATAATTACCTCCGTTGGGATTTGAATCGAAAGACGGGCCTGAATGAAATAGAGCAGAGACCCATCCTCGCCGAGAATCAGCCCGATCATCTAAGCCAGTACGAAGAGCTCTACCACGACGTAGAAGAGGCCGTGAACCAACTGCCAGTCGACCGAAGAAGAATTTACCTCATGCGCAAATTCGACGGGATGAAGTATCAGGAAATTGCCGATGAGCTAAACCTGTCAGTAAAGACGGTGGACGTACAGCTGACCCGTGCCAATCAGTTTGTACGTAATGCCCTGAAAGGAAAGTGGATTCTGGGCCTGGTGATCGTGGCTTGGGAGATGATTGCCTGAAAAAAGAAAAAGGCCTGGTGGTTAGTCAAAATCAACAAACGAAGTATCCCATGTACGCTGAAATCAACCGAGAATTTATATTTACTTATCTGTCGGGCAAGTCTTCGGCGCTGCAGAAGCAGATGGTAGACGAGTGGGTAAAGGATACCGCTCACGAAGAGCTTTTCTACAAATGGCTTGTAGAATTTGAAATTCAGAACCCCCAGTACATTACCGAATTGCCGACGGCCATCGATCGTTTTCGAGCCTACGCCGAATGGGTCGAAGAAAACCCCGGAGCTGCTGTTGCAACGGCCGGCCGGCCGTCAGACAGGCCACAAATTTACTGGAAATGGCTGGTGGCAGCGTGTCTGCTATTGGGTACGCTGGCTACAGGGATAGGGTTTCGCGAAGCGTTACAGTACCAGAGCTACGACTCAGCATTTGGACAAACCCGTACCCTATTGCTACCAGATAGTACCCGGGTGGTACTCAATGCCAACTCCCGACTATTGGTACCCCGCTTTGGATTTGGCGAGAAATCGCGGGAGGTACTCCTGACCGGGGAGGCAAGCTTTGACGTAAGGCATCAGCCTGACCACCAGAAGTTTGTCGTCAAAACCCCAAAGGGTGTGGATGTGGTGGTATTAGGAACCGAGTTCACCGTTTACTCCCGACAGGAAAAGGCCCGGGTGGTATTGAGCAAGGGAAAGATACAGCTACGGTACCAGGAAGGCGAGCAGCAGAAGCAGCTGATCATGCAGCCCGGAGACCTGGTGACAATGGATCATGCCAATAAACTGACTAAGAAATCAACGGCGCAACCGGAAAAATTTTCCGCATGGCAAGACTACCGTTTTGTGTTTGAGGACATGACCCTGCGGCAATTTGCCGAGCTGATGCACGAAAACTACGGGATCGAGGTAAGGCTGGAAAATGATTCTCTGGCCAACCGCACCCTGGTGGGGTCGTTCCGGGCCGATAGCGCGGATGAACTCCTGGACATTGTTACTAAACTCTTTGATTTGAAACTGGTGAAGTCAGAGCATTCGGTGCTACTGACCAACTAAACTGTTTTTCCTAAACCCCTATAACACTATGAGCAAAAACCTACCATCCCTGTGCAGGCTGGGTATCGTTTTGATTACCCTGTGCATTTGCACGAAGACGGTCGGGGCGCAGACCCTGGCCAGGCATAC
>CATMVR010000787.1 GCA_950075905.1 uncultured Persicitalea sp.
TTTTGCCGGTGCCGATCCCGCCGGTAACACCTACCTGTATGGGAGTTGACCGGCTCATCTATCTACTGTAATGAAGGGATTGGACGCAGGATGCGAGCTACTTCAAAGCTTATGAATACCGACGAATGGCTCACCTGTACGGCCGGAAAGTAGGGTACATTCAGGGGGATGGTTTCGTCGTAGTTGTTCTGAATTTTGCGGGTGGGTACCTGCACCAGAATCGTGTCAGGAAATTCCTGCACCTGGGAAACGGGACCTTCAATAGAAATCAGGGAGGGAGAAACATTAATCAGGCTGGAAATAACGTACCCTGGCCGGATATCAATGTTAAGGCTATCTACCCTGATAGGTATGATGCGGGTTACGCGCCTTTCGAAGTCGAGCTGAAAGGTATCTGCTACCACATAGTTTACGGTCAGGTCTGGCAGGTGCTCATCGATCTGTGCCGCCAGTGCGGTAGAATTGATCGCATCCATTTTGAGCGGATTGGCAATAGTATACTCTACGGGCCTTTCGGCAAAGCTAAACCAGGATTTCCGCAACAGATTCCAGCCCATACCAGACACATTTACCGAAACCTGGTCAGGGAGAGGATTTAACGAAACATACTGAGAATCGTCATAGTTGAACTGAACAGGATAATCCAGCCGCAAGGAATAGTTGTCTTTATTCAATGCGGTCATCAACCAAAAAAAGGAGGCTGCCAATACGCAGCCTACAAAGGTTTTCAGTTTGCTTTTTTTTGAGGGGATACTACTCACAGTCCTACTTGGTTTAGTTCATCAGGACTTGGTAGTCCGGCTGATGGCTGACTTATCAAAAGTTAGCTTTACTCCTTTATCCAGGTCGAGGGTTACAGTGGTATCATCCACCAAAAACACTTTACCGTGCATTCCGCCAATTGTCACCACTTCGTCACCTTTTTTGATACTCGAAAGCATCTCTTTTTGTTCCTTTTGTTTTTTCTGCTGGGGGCGAATCATAAAAAAATAGAAAACGCCGATTATCCCAACCCACATGATAATCTGGTAGATCATGGCAGTAGAACCACCGGGTTGGGCCTGGGCTAAAATAGATAGTAGCATAAATTTGTTTTGATTGTTTGGATGTTAATTAAATTTCCTGAACCCCACCATTGGCCAGCCTACTCATGATTCTCAAAGCGCCACCGTAGAGTCAGCTGCCTGATTGACAATCCCTTGCAGCCTTAGTTCGGAATAGGCCGGCATTGTATTGGCATAGACGGTAATAGTTTTTACCTGAGGACCAGGCTTACCCTTGCTGTTGAACCTGACCAGAATGGATGATTCTTCATCGGGAGCAATGGGGTCACGCGGCCACTCGGGAATAGTGCAACCGCAGGAAGCGGTCACATTGTTGATGATGAGTGGAAACTCACCGTCGTTACGAAATTTGAACGATTGCTCCACAATATCACCCTCTTTAACCGTACCGAATTCGTAGGTAGCACTGTCAAGCAGGGTCAGTACCGGCGCATTCTCTTCCAATTGGCCGGCCTTATTCTTGTTAGCATCCTTCCCGCATGATACCAGGAGTAAACCCAGGGCAACGCACAGAAATAATGCTTGTATTTGCTTACTTTTCATGAGAAAATGTGCCTTGTGAGCGGGTAATCAATTGTTCTGATTTTTTATCTGAGCCATCAGACGGTCAACATCTTCAAGCAGACGCTCGGCTTTTTCGCGGGCATCATTCACAACACGCTCACCCTCGGTTTTGGCCAGACTGTCGGGCAGGTTTTTCCCTTCCACCAGGTCGGCAATCAGTTTTTCCAATTGCTCGCGGTACTTTGATAGCCGGTACGTCAGACGATCCCGGGTAATCTCTCCTTTTTGGGGAGCGTACAGTACTCCCAGAAACATACCCGTGGCGCAACCGGTCAGAAAAGCTAAAAGTGTGCGACTAGACTTGCTCATGCTATATAAAGGTTAATCTTGTTTTAAAAAAGTTTCAGGTATTGAATTACCGCCTGCTTCGCACTAGCGGTTGTCGATCAATCCGCGACCGCTCTTACGAATCACCCCTTCCTCTTTCAGTTTCTCGGCCAGGCGATCCAGGTTTCCGTTGACAAATTTACCACTTTTCAGCGTACTGTATCGCTTGGCGATTTCTATAAATTCGTTGATCGTTACCTTGACGGGTATAGAAGGAAAATGGATCATTTCCGTCAGGGCAGCTTTCATGATAATCATATCGACCAGGGCGATCCGTTCTATATCCCAGTTTTTCAGCTGCTCGTGGAGGTACCCCTCGTACACCTTGTCGTTTTCGAGGGCTTTACCAACCAGCTCTTCCACAAAAAAGCGATCTTCATCCCAGTCATCGGTAAGCTCCGACAGCTCAATGGGACCATTGGTAGCCGATTTCAGCGTTTTAATCGCCATGCTTTTGATCAGATCAGCATGTTCTTCCCAATATAAATCCTTTTGCTGAAAATATTCCAAAGGAATTTCATGTTTCAAAATGACTTGCCGTAGTAGATGCTGCACCAGCTGCTGATCTTCTTCGGCAGTATGCACATTTTTTTTGCAATACTCAATGTAATTCTCATCAGCCCGGAGTACTTCCCGGTAGGTTCTGCGCACCACCGCCATATCGCAGCGCGGCGTCACCCC
>CATMVR010000788.1 GCA_950075905.1 uncultured Persicitalea sp.
TTCGCCCATGGTGAAGGCTTCGGCCATCATTTCGATACTGGCCGCAATCATGAAATTACCGGCCAATTTTACCACGTTGGCCGCACCTACCTCATCACCAAAATCAAAGAATCCTTTCACCGAAGGGCCCACGATAGCCCTGGCCCGCTCTTTGGCTCCGGCTTCGCCCGACACGCACAGGTTGCCGATACGGTCAGTAACCGCCTGCGGGCGGGCAAAAATCGGTGCGGCTACGTAGGCCACGCCGTACTCCTGGTGCAATTGGGCCATATGGCGCGCCGTAGCGGGAGAAATGGTACTCATGGAGATATGCAGGCCACCTTCGCCCAGCTTTTCCAGTACTTCTTTGGTGATAGTTTGCTCCAACGCGGCATCGTCGGCTAGCACTGATACAATCACGCCCCCGGCAGAAGCGGCGTTCTGAGGACTATCGGCCTCTGTTGCTCCCTGATCCAGCAACGACTGCGCTTTGCCGGAGGTACGGTTCCAGACCGTGACTTCGTGGCCATCCTGAATCAAGTTGGCGGCAATGGGGGTGCCCAGGGTACCCAGACCCATGAAGGCGATTTTTTCGGACATATAGTAGGTGGTTAGGTTATAGGTTGTTAGTGATATAGCATCTTTAAGACAATACGAATCCGTGCCGCGTACACTGTATCCGTGCCACGGTTCAAACCGTGGCACGGATAACTACTACACCTGAATGGCCCCCACATTGAACCGCTGCGTAATCGGGGCCTGATTGGCGGCTTCGATGCCGAGCGATATAATGCGCCGGGTTTCGCGGGGGTCAATGATGCCATCTACCCACAGGCGGGCCGCGGCGTAGTAGGGCGAGAGTTGTTCATTGTAGCGGTCGGTAATTTCTTTGAGCATTTCCTGCTCGGCCTCGGGCGTGATCTGCTTCCCTTTCGCTTTGAGCGAAGCGGTTTCGATCTGTACCAGCGTCTTGGCCGCCGCGGCCCCACTCATCACCGCCATCTGGGCCGTGGGCCAGGCAAAAATCAGCCGGGGATCATAGGCCTTGCCGCACATGGCGTAGTTGCCCGCTCCGTAGGAGTTGCCAACAATAAACGTAAACTTGGGTACCACCGAGTTGGCCACGGCGTTCACCATCTTGGCGCCGTCCTTGATAATCCCCCCCTGCTCGGCGCGGCTACCTACCATAAAGCCCGTGACGTCGTGAAAGAACACCAGCGGTATTTTCTTCTGGTTGCAGTTCATGATAAAGCGGGCGGCCTTGTCGGCGGCTTCGCCGTAGATCACGCCCCCCATCTGCATCTCGCCCTTGCCGGATTTGACCATCTTGCGCTGATTGGCCACGATGCCCACGGCCCAGCCATCCACGCGGGCGTAGGCGCAGAGCAGCGTTTTGCCGTAGTCGGGCTTGTACTCTTCCAGTTCCGAATCGTCCACAATGCATTCCAGCAGTTGAGCCATGTCGTAGGGCTTGAAGCGGTCGGCGGGCAGAATCTCAAACAGCTCCTCCGGCTCCCGCCTGGGCGGAAGGGATTCCCGGCGGCTGAAACCGGCATTTTCCGGCGCGCCCAGCTTATCCATACTCCGCCGGATGGCATCCAGGCAGCTCTGATCGTCGGGGTACTTGTTGTCGGTTACGCCCGAAATCTCACAGTGCATCGTGGCGCCACCCAGGGTTTCGGCGTCTACGTCTTCGCCGACGGAAGAGCGCACGAGGTAGGGCCCCGCCAGAAATACCGAGCCGGTACCCTCCACAATCAGGGCCTCGTCGGACATGATGGGCAGGTAGGCCCCGCCCGCCACGCAGCTGCCCATGATAGCCGCAATCTGCGGAATGCCCAGGGCAGACATCTGGGCATTATTCCTAAAAACTCTTCCGAAGTGCTCCTTATCGGCAAATACCTCGGCCTGCATGGGCAGAAATACCCCCGCGCTGTCTACGAGGTAGATTATGGGCAACCGGTTTTCCATCGCAATCTCCTGCGCCCGCAGGTTTTTTTTGGCCGTAATCGGAAACCACGCTCCCGCTTTTACCGTAGCATCATTGGCCACCACCACGCAGGGCCGTCCCGACACATAGCCTAGCCCTACCACCACACCACCGGCCGGGCAGCCGCCCTCCTCCTCGTACATGCCGTCACCGGCAAAGGCGCCTATTTCCAGAAAGTAGGTTTCGGGGTCGAGCAGGTACTGGATGCGCTCGCGGGCGGTGAGTTTTCCTTTTTTATGCTGACTTTCAATTTTTTTAAATCCTCCGCCCAGCTGTATCTCGCCGTGGCGTTGGTGAAGTTCGCGCAGGCGTTCCTGCAAAGATTCGGTATTCGTCATAGCAAAAGTGAAGTGTAATTTGAATCAGCAAGTAAGCAATTTTCCTAAAAATAAAAAGTCGTCTGCCCGGAAGCAAACGACTTTTTACCCAAAAATTGGCGCGATTTATACGTTATGAGTCAGGATCACCCTGCCCGCACCCGGCTTTGCTACCTGTTAATGGAGTCCTGCGCCGGCTTCTTGAATTCCAGCGTAGTATCTACGGGCGATTCCGTCGGTCCTTTATCCTTTTTTCCAAAAATAGACACATTCACGTAGCGCTTGGGGTTTTCGCGGAAGTTGGCCAGCAGTTGGTTCAGGCTGATCAGCGTATAGTTGAGGTTTT
>CATMVR010000789.1 GCA_950075905.1 uncultured Persicitalea sp.
GGGCTTCTCTTCCTGCCAGATGTAGTACTTGTGAAATTTGGACGTGGTATCCGCACTGCCTGCCTGAAACCAGGGGTGCTCGTTGGAAGTATGGTGAATTACCAGATCGACAATGACCCGGATGTTGCGTTCCTGGGCGGCGGCCACAAACTCCGAAAAGTCTTCCAGGCTGCCTAGTCGTGGATCAATGGTGTAGTAGTCTTTTACATCATAACCGTTATCTCGGTTGGGGGTAGCGTAAAAAGGCAGCAGCCAAAGGCAGGTTATTCCCAGATCACTCAGATAGTCAAGTCGCTGGATCAGGCCTTTGAAATCTCCCGAGCCGTCCCCGTTGCTATCCTGGAAACTTTCTACATCCATTGCATAAAATATGGCATCCTTATACCAGAGATCCTCCATTGCTGCGTTTTGGTTTAGGTTTTTTCGATGTGACCAAATCCCCAAAATATTCATGCCCGCCACCTCTGAAATAGCCTAACCCTTTACCAGGCAGCGTAAGTATATCAGCCTATTCAAAAACTACGGCCTGACTATTCCTAGTCAGGCCGCGCTACATGCTTACAACGCTAAGTCAATCCGTACCACGGTTCAAAACCGTGGCACGGATACAAGCTCATCCCCCTATTCCAAAAACTCAATTGCCGACAACGTAATGATATTCTCATTAGGTTTATCCGGCTTCATCACCACAAAGTACACATCGTGCCGGCCGGAGGTGCGATTACTTATTTCGCCCGTCACGGTACCCGGCTTGCCTTTGGTGGGTGAGTAGGAGGCCCGGCTGATCACCGGCCCGGCCTGCGAGTCGATCCGCACCCAGATTTCCCCCTGTTTGTCGGAACTATACTCATACATAAACTTGCGGATATTGGTCAGGTCTACGTTTTTGAGCAAAATGTACGACTTGTGGTTGCCACCGCTCAGGCGGTTGCCCCAGCGCGGAAAGCCTGCGTGCGCATCGGCGTAGGCCGTTTCAACGCGGGCGGGGCGCAACGTAATCACCTCACTGTTGGTCAGCGGGCCAATGGAGGTGGTGCCGTTGTCGGTATAGGTGGCCATGAGGGTGTACTGCCCGCGGGGTTCGTCCTTCTTGTGCTCATTGAGAGGCAGGGTACCCTGGGCGGCCAGGGTTTGTACCTGCTTCTGCGGCTCGTTGAGAGACATGATGTACTTCACCATCTCACTGGCGTCCTGCGGGGAGATTTGCGGGTGCGCGCTCATGACGTGCTCCTTGCCCCAGTTGCCACCCCCACCATTAATGATTTTGGCCGATAGCAGCGCCAATGCGTTGGCCTGCCCCTTGTAGCGCTCAGCCACGGCTGTAAAGGAGGGGCCCACCGAGACCTTATCTACCGTATGGCAGGCCTTACAATCGCTGGCCGCAATCAGGCTGCTCCCCAGCGAAGCGGTTACCAACGGTACTTCGGGCTGGTGCCCCATTTGCGGGTTGGCGGGCAGGGTACTGGGTTGCGGGTTATAGCTGAAATACACCTTCACCTTTTTGGGGTCAATGGCGCCATCTTCTTTATCATTTACTTTTACATCGTAGGTAAAAGGCTTGTTTTCCCAAAAGAACGACTTGTTATTGGGCGTCGTGATGGCTACCTCCGGCAGGGCGTTGCCTACCTTTACCACGATGGTATCCATCCCTACCTGCCCGGCTCTGTCCGTCACTTTCAGGATGGCATTATAGGTGCCCGGCTTCGTGTAGGTATAGGAAGTGATGGGGAGGGTGGAGCCGACGGTCTTACCGTCAAACATCCACTGGTAGGTAATCTCGTCGTCATCGTCGAGGTCGGCGGTGCCGCGGCTACCGAACATCACGCGCAGGGGAGCCTGTCCTACGGCTTCTTTCTGGTTGGACACGTAACGATTCTCGGAGGTCAGGTACACCCGTTTGGGCAGTTGGGCGGCCTCTACCGAGTCCATCACAAAGGCTTTGGCAATGGGCGGGCGGTTGCCGGTGTTGTACTCGATTTTGACCAAACGGGCATCCTCGTTGTCGGCTCCGTAGACTGAGCCGTATTCCAGCATGTACATCACCCCATCCTTACCGAATGCCTGATCGATGGGCCGGCGAAAATCACCGTTGACGGTCATAAAGGGCTCAGCACGCAGAAAATTCTCATTTTCATCAAAGCGGAAAGCCATCACCCAGTTGCGCATCCAGTCGAAAGCGAAAAGGGTACCGTCGTAGTACTCGGGGAATTTACCTTTGGAGGTTGAATTTTTATCGTAGGTATAAAACTCACCCACCATGGCGCTACGACCGCCCAGCCCCAACTCAGGAAATTCCTTTGAGGCAGCGTAGGGGTAGTAGATCATCGCCGGTGTGGCTGGTGGCAGATTTTTTAGGCCCGTGTTGTTGGGGGAGTTGTTTACCGGGGCCATGGGGTTAAAGAGCGGACCGGCCTTTTCGGTGGCAAAGTCCCACTCGGCGTAGGGGTAGCTGTTGCCCACAAAGTAGGGCCAGCCGTAGTTTCCAGGTTTTTTGGCCTGATTGAATTCATCGTAGCCGCGCGGCCCCTGAATGCTGTCCTTGCCCGCATCGGGACCGATCTCCCCCCAGTACAGTACGGAAGTTTTGGGATTGACGGCAATCCTGTACGGATTGCGCAGGCCCATGGTGTA
>CATMVR010000790.1 GCA_950075905.1 uncultured Persicitalea sp.
ATGAAAAGCCATCCTGCCCCGGCAGGGTCACATCACTCAGAATCAGATCCGGGATCGTTTGGAGTACTAGTGCCCACCCTTCTTCGGCCGAGCTGGCGGTTTGAACCTGGTAATCCGTAGTAAACTTGGCTTTCAAAAACTGTAACAAATCGGGATTATCCTCAATAATCACCAGGGAGGTGTCGCCAGAAGGCCTGGCCGAAGACTGAGGGTGCAACGTAACGGGCATTTCCTCCATAGGGCGAGCCAAAAAAGGTAGCTCCCGGATCGCCGCAACGGGCGCTTCAACAGTATACGGAAGCTCAATGGTGAAGGTGGTACCCTTTCCTTTTTCAGACACTACCCCGATCTCCCCCTTATGCAGCTGCACGAATTCGCGGGAGAGCGCCAGCCCCAGTCCCGTTCCGAACGATACGTTCTGGTTGGCCCGATAAAATAGTTCAAAAACCTTCTCTTTGTCCTGCTCGTCCATCCCTACCCCGTTATCGGTAACCGAAATTTCAATCGCCTCATTTTTCCGAACCAGCGCCACGTGGATCAATCCACCCTCGGGCGTATACTTAAAGGCATTGGAAAGCAGGTTGAACAGCACTTTATCGAGTTTTTCGGCATCGAAGGTATAGGCCAGTTCCGGTAGTGCCGAGATGAACCGAAGGTCTATCCGGCTTTTCTGGGCTTTCATTCTGAAATCCGCGACGATTTCCCGCAGGAATCCCACCAGGTCGTAGGTCCCGTGGCTGAGCTCCATTTTTCCGGCGTCGATGCGGCGAAGGTCGAGAATCTGCTCTACGAGACTAAGCAGGCGATTGGCATTTTTCTGAATCAGCGCCAGCACGGGTATCACTTCCTTGCGCTCGTAGGCTTTGCGATCCAGGAGATCCTCCGTAGGGGTCAGTATCAGACTCAGGGGCGTTTTGAACTCATGCGACATGTAGGAGTAAAACCGGATTTTGTCCTCGATAGCCTGCCGGGCCTGATGCGACACCCGCTCTATCTCCTCTTTTTGTTCAAGAATGGCTTCGTTTTGTTGTTCCAGAGTTTTGTTGGAGCGCTGTTTTTCCCGAAGCAGATAAAATAACACCCCGCCAAAGACGAGAACCAGCGTTAGCAGTGCGACAGTAATGTACAGGGCGTTTTTCTGGGTAGCATAAATCTCATTCAGCTCATCTATCTTGGCCGTTTGTCGCTTGATATTGGCCTGCTGATCGATGAGCTTGGAGGCCTGCTGCTTCAGTATCCTGACATTATTGCCGTTGATGATGGTCGTAAACAGCTGGTTTTCTTTTTCAAAAGGCTGGTTTGTCAGGATATTTACGGCGATCCGGATGGCCTCCTCCCCCCCGGAAGGGTACAACACCGTAGCCGCCAGGGCCCCTTCATCCACCAGGTCGATCCCCTGGCCTTCGCCGTAGAGCCCATCAACTCCAATAATTTTTATATCCCTGTCAAGGCCCAATTCTTTGCTTACCTCGTAGGCAGTTTTTGCCAGTCGGTCATTTTCTCCAAAAATGAGGTCGATATCCCGGTGTACAGCCAGGTATTTCCTGATCCCGGCGGTATATTCTTCGGGAGTCCAGTCTTCGATCAGAGCCGCTTCGACGCGCAGGCCGGGGTACTTTTTAATAGCTTCCACGAAGCCCTGGTGCCGGTCAATGGTGGGCGAAGCACTCACCCCCTCCCCGAAGATCAGAATAGAGCCCCGACCGTTGAGCAGTACATTGGCATAATCTCCGGCATTCTGCCCCACCAGGGTATTGTCGGCCCCCACGAAGGCCGTGTACTTTTGGGAGGTAGTGCGGCGGTCTACCAACACCACCGGAAACCCCAGATCATACGCTTTCTCAATGGTAGGTGTAAGCGGTTTGACTTCCAGGGGAGATATAATGAGCAGGTCCACCTTCTGGCCGATCAACTCCTGAATCTGGGCCGCCTGAGTGGCGCTATTCCCCCCGGCGCTCTTCATGATCATCCGTACGTTGGGGTGAAAAGCCAGCTCCCGTTCCATTTCCCGCACCATGGTTCTGCGCCATTCGTCGTTGTCGAGGCATTGCGAGAACCCAATGACGTAACTTTCCTCTTCTTTCGATTGGCACGAAAAAAGGGAAATCAGGAATAGAAACAGCAGTATGATCGAATTCTTGTGCATCGTAGAGGCGGCAGAGGTAGCCCTCCTACAAAGCTACGAAATATCGCCGTTCTGTTTTATTTCATCTTGGAAGGGTGCTATACCTTTAGAGAGCTAGGTGAAATAAAAAAAGCCGGAACGCATGGGTTCCGGCTCGTTTATAAAGTCTACTTCTTCTTACTTGATCAGGTCTCTGGCTTTGACCCGGATGATTTTTCCATCCTCTTCAAAAACCAACGTCCTATCCTCTCTGCTCTTTTCTTTAAGCAGCCTTTGAAAGGATAGTTCGAGGCCAGCCAAAATTTTTTCTCTTATTTCTTTACTATCTATTTGCTGAAGTATTTATGCTGAATTAACTTATTAACCGCAAAGACGCTAAGACGCGAGGATTGAAATCCAAACTAATTCTGCTTGATTACTGAGTCCTTGCGCCCATTGCGTCTTTGCGGTTTTCAACTAGAAATTAGATAGTTACGAAACCTCTACACTACCCCAGCCGCGC
>CATMVR010000791.1 GCA_950075905.1 uncultured Persicitalea sp.
AGGGCCAGTCGCTTGCAGAATACGGTCTGATTCTGGCCCTGGTCGCCGTCTTTTGTATCGCGGCCCTGCAGGTGCTCGGCACCAACATCACCCAGATGCTGACCGGTCTGGCCAACACCATCGGTGGTGTGAATACCGGCTAGATACAGCCCGCGTAAAAACAGATTACCCCGATACCCATCAGGAGGTGCTGAAACTCTACCCGCACGGCAATGCGCAGGAGGTGGAGCTGTCGGCCACGGCCCTGGCCTCCGACCGCTTCATTGCCTACGCTACCTGGAAGTGGTTTGACCTGCACCGGAATAATTCCTCGCAGCCCGTGTACCGCTATTTGTACAGCAAGCTGCGGCCAGCACTGGTTGACAATACTCTGGCCTCGGGCTTGGCCGGAGGTACCGTAAAGAAAGTCGCCGATGCACCTGCTGCCCCCAAAGCCGTAGGCGCACCGCACGCCTGCGAAATCGAGTACTGCATGGGCAATCTGCACCTGATCAAGGAGTACGCCTGGACGGCAGATGACTACAAGGTATCAGAAACCATGTCGGAATATTTTGCTAATTTTATTAAAACGGGTAACCCCAACGGTGCTAAACTGCCCCAGTGGGAGGCTGCCAAAGCCGGCGACGCCACCCCACCGGTGATGATCATTGACACTGAGTCACGTACTGAAAAAGCAAAGGACGACGCCCGCTACCATTTTCTGGATAAAGCCTATAAGAATAAGTAGCCAGCTACGCCCGCCTGTACCGACCGCAAAACCTAAAACCTATGCCCATGAAGTACCATCGCTTTTCCTCACTTGCTTTGAGCCTGCTACTTATGGCAAGCGTACAGGCCCAGGATCTGAAAACGGACTTTCAAAACCCACCCAACGCCGCTAAACCCCGCGTGTGGTGGCACTGGATGAATGGCAACATCACCAAAGAGGGTATCCGGAAAGACCTGGACTGGATGAAAAGTGTAGGAATCGGGGGCTTCCAGAACTTTGATGCCAACCTGTTTACCCCCGTGGTGGTACCCAAAAAACTCGTGTTCATGACGCCAGAGTGGAAGGAGGCATTCCGCTACACCATGCAACGGGCCGACGAGCTGGGCCTGGAAATGGCCATTGCGGGCTCGCCGGGGTGGAGCGTGACGGGCGGGCCGTGGGTACCTCCGCAGGACGCTATGAAGAAGTACGTCTGGACCGAAACCCGGGTAGCCGGCGGACAGAATTTTGCGGATAAACTCCCCCAGCCTTCGGATGCCACAGGGAAGTTTCAAAACGTGAAGCTGGAAGGTGGCGGTATGATGGGGGGCTTTGTGGGCGAAGTCCCCGCCTTTTACCGCGACGCGGCCGTGCTGGCGTACCGGGTACCTGCGGGTGAAAAAACGATCACCGAACTGAGCCCGAAAGTCAAATCGAGTGGCGGTGATTTTAGCCTGAAAGCCCTTACGGACGGCGACCTGACCAACGCCAGTATGCTGCCACCGGGAAAAGTGGGTGAGGAAATCTGGATTCAGTACGCATTCGATACCCCGCAGACCATCCGGGCATTCAGCGTAGCGGGGGCCAACCACCTGGCTTTGGAGGATTTCAACGGTGGGCCCGAAAATCGCTTTCTGAAAGTAAGTGACGACGGCGTTAACTTCCGGCAGGTAGCCACTGTATCGGGTAGTATCGTGCCCCAGAATACCGTGAGCATTCCGCCTACCACCGCGAAGTACTTTCGGCTGGTGTACAAAACGTTGGAGTCACAGCCCAATGTGTTTGCCGCCATGGCGGGTATGAAGCCAGAGCCACCCAAACCGCTGGGCGTGGAGGTGGCCGAGTTTGTGCTCTATACCTCCGACCGCGTGGATCAGTTTGAGGATAAAGCGGGTTTTACTCCCTGGAAAGAAGAAAAAAGTTTGGCTACTACAACCAGCGCAACTGCCATTCCCGAAAGCGACGTAGTAGATCTGACTAGCAAAATGAACGCCGATGGTACCCTCAACTGGCAGGTACCGGCGGGCAACTGGGTGGTGGTGCGGTTTGGCTACTCGCTGACGGGTCGGCAAAACCACCCCGCCTCCCCCGAGGCCACGGGCCTGGAAGTAGACAAGCTGGACAAGGAGGCGGTGAAAAAGTACATCAATACCTACCTGGATATGTACAAAGAGGCCACCGGCGGCCTGATGGGTAGCAAGGGGCTGCAGTACATGATTCTGGATAGCTACGAGGCCGGGCACATGACCTGGACCAAAGACTTTCCGGCGGAATTTCAGAAAAGACGCGGGTATGCTATCACCAACTGGCTGCCGGTACTGACCGGGCGGGTGGTGAAAAGCAGCGAGGCCAGCGAGAAATTCCTGTGGGATTTTCGAAAAACCATCGGCGAACTGATCGCCGAAAATCACTACGATGTCATTGGCGAGGTACTCCACAGCCGGGGCATGAAGCGCTACACGGAATCGCACGAGAACAAACGAATCTACCTCGCCGACGGCATGGACGTGAAGCGCCACGCCGACATACCCATGTCGGCCATGTGGACGCCGGGTAGCCTGGCGGGCGGCAACGACGAAGAGGTACGCAGCAAGGCCGATATCCGGGAGTCGGCTTCGGTGGCGCATATCTATGGGCAGAAAATAGTAGCCGCCG
>CATMVR010000792.1 GCA_950075905.1 uncultured Persicitalea sp.
CCAAAAAATAAAGGAAGACTTCCGCACTTCCCACATTCCGGTGGTGCTACTTACGGCCAAAGGCGGCATGGAAAGCCGGATCGAAGGTACCCGCGCCGGGGCCGATGTGTATCTGTCCAAGCCCTTCAACCAGCAGCTGTTGGAGCAGAAGGTAAAAACCCTACTGGACAACCGCAACCGGGTAAGGAGGCGGTTTTCCAATGAGGTAACCAACCCGACCCAGGTACCTGCCGGTGAGCGCAAGTTTTTGCTCGACTTTGAGCTGCTGATCGAAAAACATTTGAAAGACAATACCCTGTCGGTAGAGAACCTGAGCCACGAGCTGGGCATGTCGCGGGTGCAGCTGTACCGCAAAATTACGGCCCTGACCAACAAGAATGTCAACGACTACATCGCGGAGTATAAGCTAAAAAAAGCCAAACAGCTCCTGGCCGACCCCGACCTCAACATTACAGAGATCGCCTACGAACTCGGATTCAATACCCCCAGCTACTTCACTACTTTCTTCAAACAGAAAAGCGGCCAAACTCCCTCCGAATGGCGCAACAGCTAGTGTAACATTCCTAAAAGTAATGTTACAAATCTGATAGTCCTCTTTTAAATAAATATTATAATTGCTTCATTATCAAATACTTATAATCTGAATCAAGTTTACAAGTATTTGATTGAATCCTACATTCTCTTGTAGAGTATAAGTCCCAATTTTGATGCATCGGTTTAAGGCAAATCTCCTCCCGGGACCGACTGCCTTGTATTCTCATTTACTCCTAAAATGTACTATGTATGAAAAAGACGCTACTATCATTCATCGCAATGCTGCTGTCGTTGCAACTGGCCCTGGCGCAGCGGCAGGTGACCGGCACCGTGACCGCGGAAGGCTCGAAAGAACCACTGATCGGCGCCACGGTCATGGTCAAAGAAACCAAGTCAGGTACCCTCACCGACGTGGATGGAAAGTTCTCCGTCACAGCACCTGACAACGCTACCACGCTGGTAATTTCTTACATCGGTTTCACCTCAAAAGAGGTATCCATTGCAGGAATAGATAAAGTGGAAATTTCATTAGCAGAAGGAAAGGAATTGAGCGAGGTAGTCGTGGTGGGTTATACCTCCTCCAAGAAAGAAGACCTCACCGGCTCCATTGCGGTGGTAGATCTGGAACCAATCAAGAACATCAGTTCCGGTAACCCCATGCAGGCGTTGCAGGGACGGGTGCCGGGACTCTACATCGAAAAAACCGGCTCACCCAACGGCGCAAACTCCCGCATCCTGATTCGGGGGGCCAATACGTTGGGCAATACCGATCCGTTGTATATCATTGATGGGGTACCCACCAAGCGACCCGAGGTGATGCAAACCATGCCTCCCGGCTCCATCGAGTCCATTCAGGTGCTGAAAGACGCTTCGGCCTCCTCTATTTATGGGTCAAGGGCCTCTAATGGGGTAGTGATTATCACCACCAAAAACGGCGCGAATTCCAACGGAAAACTCAATATTGATTTTAATTCCAGCATTTCGGCGCAGTCGGAGAAGTACCAGCGCTTCACCATGCTGAACGCCGCGGACCGCGGTAAAGCTCTGTGGCGGGCTTCGGTAAACGATGGCGTGAATCCGGAAGACGGCTATGGCTCCATCTATAATTTTGACTGGAATAAAAACTTTGCCAATCCGGTGCTGAACGGAGTTAGCCTGAAACCCTTCGTAGGAGGCAACTCCAACATGCCGGTCGGCGATACCGACTGGCAGGAAGTGATGTACAAAACCGGCGTTGTGACCAATAACGAACTGGTTCTTTCGGGCGGCACCAAAACTTCCTCTCTGTCCATTGCCCTGGGCCACTACCACAACACTGGGATGTTGCGCTTCACAAACTACGACCGGCTCTCGGGCCGGATCAACGCTCAGACCAGCGCCTTGAACAACCGCTTGAAGATTGGGTCGAATATTATGCTTTCGTCGTCTAACGAAACCCTGACCGCCACGGATATCGGTGGCGCGCCTACGCCGGGACTAGCCGTTACGCTGACTCCTACCATACCCGTATACGCGGCTGATGGCACCTACGGCGGAGCCATTGGGGCGGGGTATTCCGACCGCAACAACCCCCTGCACATGCAGGACATCAACCGCTGGGACAACACCCACCGCATGACGATCTTCGGGAATGTTTTTGCCGAGATCGAACCCCTCAAAAACCTGTTTCTAAGAACCAGCCTGGGGGTAGATAACGCCAGCTACAAGTTTAAAAATATTGAGCAGGCCTTTGAAGAGGGGTCCTTCGGCCGTACCAACAACAGCCTGACGATCGATCAAAACCAGTTTTTGTCGATGACCTTTACCAACACGGCCCGCTACGACCTGGACCTGGGCAAAAGCAAGTTTAAATTTCTGGCCGGTATAGAGGCCATCCGCAATACCATTGATTTTCAGACGTCCAAGAAAGAAGACTTTGCGGTGCAAAACGAAGACTACTTCGTGCTCAGTGCGGGTACGGGCAATACGTCCGTAGTAGGTACTGGCTCCGGCAACCGCCTGCTGTCGCAATTTGGGCGCATTGACTACAACCTGTCCGATAAGTACCTGGCGGCGGTTACGATCCGTCGCGATGGCTCCTCGCGCTTC
>CATMVR010000793.1 GCA_950075905.1 uncultured Persicitalea sp.
CGGGTGGCTATTCGTATTTTACGGCCCAGTCTACAATCTTTTTAATCCGATCGGAATAGGGAGGGTACATGAATTTCAATGTGCCAAATCGCCGTTTGATTACCCCTTTGGCATTGGAAAATTCCTGAAAACCAAAAAATCCGTTTGATTTGCCAATGCCGCTATTGTTGACCCCACCAAAGGGAATCTCGTGGTGCCCGAATTGCAACAGATAATCGTTTACCAGCGCATCGCCCGCCGAGGTAGCTTCCAGCAGGTAATCTACCGTACGAGTATTTTTACTGTTGATGTACAGCGCCAGGGGCTTTTCGCCGCGATTGATGTAGGCAACCACCTCATCCAGTTCGGTATAGTCGAGCAGGGGTAAAATCGGCCCAAAGATTTCTTCCTGCATAATTTTCATTGAGTTACTCACGCGGGAAAGCAGGGTGGGTTCCATAAAACGCTCAGCTGGGTTAGTCCGTCCGCCGTGCTCTAACACCGCGCCGGCGGCCAGCGCATCCTCTACATAGCCACTCAGCCGGTTAAAATGGCTGTCGTTCACAATTCGGCAGTAACTATCTGAGGCTTCCACCCCCAGGCCATTAGGGTCGTACATTTCTGTTACGGCTTTTCGAAATTCCCGGATAAAAGGCTCTTTGATGGATCGGTGTACAAACAGATAATCGGGCGCAATGCAGGTCTGTCCATTGTTCAGAAATTTACCCCAAATAAGTTTCCGTACTGTAGCGGGCAGATCGACGGTTTCATCCACGACGCAGGGCGATTTGCCCCCCAGTTCCAGAGTCACAGAAGTCAGATTCTCAGCGGCGGCACGCATCACAACTTTACCAATAGCCGGGCTTCCTGTAAAGAAAATATGATTGAAGGGTAATTTCAATAGCGCTTTGGCTACCTCTGCGTCGCCCTCTACAACGGCCACTTCATCCGGTGGAAACACCGCTTCTACCAGTTTACGGACAAAACCCGCCGCGTGCGGTGTCATTTCCGAAGGCTTGACGAGGGCGGTGCAACCGGCGGCAATGGCCGACACCAGCGGTTTGAGAGCCAGGCTGATGGGGTAGTTCCAGGGCGCTATGATCAGACTGGTACCTTTGGCCTCGTACTGAATGTAGCCCGAAGTACCCAGTACGGTCAGCGGGGTACTCACCCGCTGGGGCTTCAACCATTTTTTCAGGTTTTTAATGGTATAGTTCAGCTCCCCGTTCAGGCCAAACAACTCCCCAAGTACCGTTTCGAACCCCGGCTTCCGGAAATCGTCATAGGTAACTTTTTTGGCTTCTTCGGTGTGGTCGAGCAGGTAAGTCTGCATTTTTTTCAGGCGGGCGATGCGCTCCTCCGCGGTTGAAAGTTTCAGGCGCTGCGCGTTGGCCTGCTGCCGATCAAATAGCTCCTGTATATAGACAGTGTCAGCCTGGTTGGTAGGGGTTTGTTGCATAGGGGTAGGTTTAGGATTCCCGGAAAATCAAAATCAAATTACAAAATGTTACCAAATCAACCACAGGAAAAGGAAATAGTCTTGCTTTTTACTAATAATTTTGTCAATTAGCTGATAAATAGAATTGAGAGTCTCCATGAGTATCGTTAGCAACAATATCAAATACCTTCGTCGTCTGAATGGTCTGACCCAGGAGCAGTTTGCCCGTAAGATCGGCATCAAGCGCTCTTTACTGGGAGCCTACGAGGAGGCCCGCGCCAACCCCAACCTTACCAACCTGAAAAATATGGCGCATGCTTTCGGGGTTTCGGTGGATAATTTGCTAAAAAACGATTTGCGAAAACTGCGGGAAACACCCGACCTGGGGCTTCCTTTCAATCCGGCCACTATGTCGCCGGCCTCCCCGCTGCTACGCGAGACTACACCCGCAGCGCCCCAGCCGCTGGCAGCGGTGATCAATCGGTTTCAGCCCCCCAAGCCCACCCTTCGGCTGGTGGCCCGGCCCATTACGCTCAAACCGGTCCATCGGGAAAACTTCGTGCGGGAAAGCCCCTCTCCTACCCACTCGTCAACGGGTCCGCTTCGTTTCAACAATCACTACGAAAATTCGGGTCAGGCCAGGCAAACCAGCCCGGAGGAGCCTCGTTCTCCACAGCAGGCCATTCAGTGGGTAAGTGCCGCGCAGGCCAATGACTACCTCAACAATTATCAAAACGCAGCCTTTCTGAACCGGCTGCCTGTTTTTCAGCTACCCAACCTGCCGGCGGGGCACTACCGGGCCTTTGAGTCAGGCTCGGACTTCCTGCTACCGGGGGCGTTGCTCGTAGGTACGTTTATTCGCAACTGGTTTGATATCAAAGACAATACCCGGTATGTGCTGATTACCAAAAATCTGGGCATCATACAACGCATCACCTGGAACCACGTCAAAGCCAAGGGTACCTTATTGCTCCGGTCAGATCAGAGTTCGTTTCCTGAAATGGAAATTCTCATTAAGGATGTGCTGGAAATCTGGGAGATCAAAGCCTTTGTGAGTCTGAATATGCCTGCCCCCAAACCGGGCTACGAGAAACTGAAAAACATTCTGACTGAACTCCGCGACGAACTCAACCGGACTGACCTACCGAACAACTTCCTCGCGTAGCTGATCAAAAAGGGCAATAATTTGGGGTAACACTTTGGCT
>CATMVR010000794.1 GCA_950075905.1 uncultured Persicitalea sp.
CAAGTAAAAAAACAACTTCATGTTCTTTTCCTGCTATGTGTATCTATGTAATCCCCCATACTCTGCCATGCAACGCCGCGACTTTTTCCGCCACAGTACGCTCCGTGTAGCCGGATTGCTCACCGCCCAGGTCGTGTTGGCCGGTAGCTACGGGCGGGCCTCTGCCCAACCTACCGCTGAAATTGCCATTTTTTGTCAGGAAGAACAGGCAGACCACCCGGCCATAGCAGGAGCTCTGCGCCTGCTGCGGGAAAGCGGCCGAAGTTTTGACGTAGTGCATCAGCTGACTGCGCTGGAACGGTACACGGTACTGCTGCTCCCGGATGTAGTACGCCTTTCGTCTATCCAGGCAGCACAGATAGATACCTACCTGAGCCGGGGAGGCCGGCTACTGGCGTCATGGCAGTCTGGACTTACGCCGGATGGCTCCGCCTTTGCCAGCCATCGGTTTGGGCTGCGTGTGGTAGGAGAAGCCCGGTGCAGTCCCGATTTTGTTGTGCCGGGGCCGCGGCTCGCAAGTCATACCAGTAGCCATGCCGAGCTGCTGATGTACCTGCGGGGCATGGAGGTAGAAGTACGGGAAGCCAGCCTGCTGGCTGTGGCGTATCCGCCGGCTCCGTTGGCCGGGGCACCGCAGCCAACCAGCTACCCGGCAGTTACCCTATGCAACGGAGTAGCGTATTTTGCGCATCCCATTTTTACCCAGTATGCCCACACAGCTCCCCGCTGGTGCGGCCAGCTGGTACTCAACGCGCTCGATCACCTTACCAAAACCCACACCGGCATACCAGCACCGACCCTCACCGGAGGCCGGATCGTGGTTTAGTTCAACTTTCAGACAACATTGCAGAAAAAGGAGAGTTATTAGATGAGTAAAAGTGCAAAGCATGATACGAACTCTACTGATCCTGATAAGCCTTCTTTTTGTGGATGCCGTGGCCCTGCGGGCCGAGATACGCCTCAGCGCCCCTGCCGCCCATACTGTATTTCAGCGCAATCAGCGCAATGAAGGGGTGATCCGGGTACATGGCACCTGCACCCTACCCTATACGCGGCTCGAAGCCCGGCTTGTTTCCTGGCCCACCCCAGGTACAGAACCGGCCGCATGGGTGGCTCTCGCGATGCCGCCCGGCCAGGGTACCTTCCACGGAGACTTAACGGCCCGCGGCGGCTGGTATACCCTCGAAGTCAGGGGTACTCTTGAACAGGGCGAACCAGACACCGCCTCGGTAAAACCGGTAGGTATTGGGGAGGTATTTCTGATAGCCGGTCACTCCAACGCCATGGGGCTCCCCAATCTGGGCGCCCGGGACGGCTCGGAAAATGTAGTGTCCTTTTCGGCCCTGAACAAATTTCTCAATCCCGAAAACATCACCGTAGCCCCCAATGCCCCCATGCCCGCCGCCCGCTTCGAGCCCCTGAAAGCGGAAAAGTACATTTTTCCGTCTGGCGAGTCGGCCTGGAACTGGGGCGAGCTGGGTACTTTACTGGCCGACCGCCTGGGCGTACCGGTCCTGTTCATGAACGCCGGCTGGGCAGCGGCCAATTCGTTCAACTGGCGGGAGGCGGCCGAGGGGAAAAACACCCGCAACATCTATGTGGATAAAGACTGGCCCAACCGCCAGCCCTACTCCAACCTGATCAATACGCTGCGCTACTACCACTCCTGGCTGGGTATCCGGGCCGTGCTGTGGTTTCATGGCGAGAACGACGCCGCCCACCTGCGTATTTCTCAGGCCGACTATGCAGCCAACATCAAAAAACTGGTTGAGGTAACCCGGAAAGATTTTGGCCACTCCATGGCCTGGGTATTTGCGCTCTGCACGGTGAGTCTCAACAATTCTGAAACTTACCTGCCCGTACTGAACGCCCAGATACAACTGGCCGAAACCCCGGGCCTACTGACCTGGCGGGGTCCCTTCACGGATACGATTCAGGTACCGCGACCTAATCACGGCCATTTTGAGAATGTAAAAGGAGGTACGCAGGGGCTTACGCAGCTCGCGCAGGCCTGGAACCGCAACCTCACCGATGCATTTTTCGCCCAGCGCCCGGCCTACGCCCCCCAGGCTGCTCTTTTTGCCGGAGTGGTACCACGCTCGGTCTCACCGGGCCAGGCGTTTCTGCTGCCTTTCCGCGCCAGCGGCTCACTGCCTGCCTCTACCCTGTTTGAGGCGCAGCTCCTCAATGAACAGGGCGACTTTGTGGCTCCCGTGGGCGTTGGTACCCAAAGTCCTCTGCGGGTGGTGATGCCCGCCAACCTGCCCGATGGCCGGTACCGATTGCGGATCGTGGCCCAGCAGCCCACCCTGACGGGAAATGTTTCTGATTTTTTTCGGGTAGAGCGGGGCTTGCCTTCTCCTCAGCTCGTGCGCTCACTGGAAATACGCACTACCGATGGGCGCTCCACGATACACGCGCTGGTAGCGGCCAATACTGATATTGTGCGGTTTACCATTGAGCGCAGCGACGACCGTACTACCTTTGCGCCTATCAGGACGCTTGCCGCCCTGCCCGCCAATGGCAGCACCTCTATCCTCTACTCCTTTACCGACCCGGCGCCTTCTTCCCAAACGGCCTACTACCGGCTACGGCTCGAAAAACGCTCCGGGG
>CATMVR010000795.1 GCA_950075905.1 uncultured Persicitalea sp.
GATCCCCTCAATTCTGATATTACCGTAGGTGGTAGCTACGACGGATTCCTGAATGTATTCAACCAGAAGACCGGCGAGGAAAGACTCATCAATGTCTATCCGGAGTTTTACATGGGCCATGGCTCCGACAACCGGGCGTACCGTTTTCAGTGGACTTTCCCGATTCTGTTTTCCCCCCATGACCCCAAAACCTTGTATGTTACCTCGCAGTATGTGCATAAGTCAACAGACTATGGCCATAGCTGGGAGAAAATCAGTCCTGACCTGACCCGACACGATCCGGCCACGATGGGCGCAAGCGGTGGTCCGATCAGTAAGGACAATACCGGGGTTGAAACCTATGCTACCATCTTTGCCTTTGAAGAATCTACCCTGGAAAAAGGCGTATTCTACGCCGGCTCGGATGATGGTCTGGTGCATATCAGCAAGGATGGAGGCCAAAACTGGACCAACATCACCCCTCCCGCCTCGCTTTTGCCCGAGTTTGCCATGATTAGCATTATCGAAGTTTCGCCCCACGAGAAGGGTTCGGTTTACCTGGCCGCGACGCGCTACAAGCTCAATGACCAGAAGCCTTACCTGCTCAAATCGACCGACTACGGCAAAACCTGGCAGAAAATTACTGCGGGTATTCCCGATGATCAGTTTACCCGGGTCATTCGGGAAGACCCCAACCGCAAAGATTACCTCTACGCCGGCACTGAGCAGGGTGTGTGGGTATCGTTCAACGGGGGAGAAAGCTGGCAGTCGCTGCAGCTCAACCTGCCGGTGACCCCCATTCACGACCTTGTGATTCAGAAAAGAGAAAAAGACATCGTCGTGGCTACCCACGGGCGGTCGTTCTGGATCCTTGATGATATCTCTCCTCTGCACCAGCTCGGCCCTGTGGTCGCCAAATCTGATGCTTACCTGTTCAAGCCCAACCACGCCTACCGGATGAGTGGCGGCAGTCGACGTGAAGACATCCCGACGGCGGGTGAAAATGCCCCCAATGGCGCGGTGATCAGATATTTCCTTAAAAATACTCCTAAGGAAGAGTTGAAGATGCATTTTCTGACCGCCAGCGGCGACTCCATCATCACTTATTCCAGCCTCAAAAACAAAAAAGGGGAACCGCTCAAACCCGTCAAGGATTTTTATACTGATGAAAAGGCAAGCCGTCCGGGTACGTTGCCCGTACAACCGGGTACCAACACCTTTGTTTGGGACATGCGCTACCCCGACGCCGTGCAGGTAGAGGGTACCAATATCATGTGGTCGGGATCGGTGGTGGGTCCCAAAGCCGTACCGGGTACCTACCAGGTACACCTGTACCAGGGCAATACCCTGGTGGGCAAAGAGGAGTTTGTGATTCTAAAAGATCCCCGCCTGGAAACTTCGGACGCGGATTTCCGGGAGCAGTTGGCCCTGGCGATGAAAATAAACGACAAGCTTTCCGAAACACACAAAGGTATCAACAAGATCAGAAGCATTCGGAAGCAGGTAAGCGACTATATGTCGACAGTGAAGGATACTACGGTGGCCAAACAACTGAAAGAGCTCTCCAAACCCATGCTCGATCAGTTTGAAAGCATCGAGAATACCCTCATGCAGCCCAAATCAAAGGCCGGGCAGGATGCTCTCAACTTCCCGATTCAGCTCAACGATAAGCTGGCGGGCGTAAAAACGGTGGTACTTTCCGGAGACAGCAAACCGATTAAATCGTCTTACGAGGCGTTTGATGATATTTCAAAACGCATCGATGTGCAGCTCGGCAAGCTAAACGAGATCATCAACCGCGACGTACCAGCATTTAACCAGGCAGCCCGGCAGTCAGAAATGAAAGCGATTATTATCAACTAGTACCCCGGGCTGGTCCGTTGCTTTTCATATGGCAAGTACCGGGCCAGCCCGTACCTTCTATTTTGAAGCCAATGGAGAGTATTGTATCTTTACGCTTTAATTGAATTTAAACCGAACAATGAAGAAAATAGAAAACCTTCGTTTTGTTACACTGGTATCCATCGTGCTGGCCGCTGCTCTGACCCGGCTGCTTCCGCATCCGTTCAACTTTACCCCTATTGGGGCTATGGCACTGTTTGGTGGTGCCTACTTTTCCCGGAAAATACTGGCCTTCGCCGTGCCCTTGGCGGCCATGCTTCTGAGCGATCTTGTTATCGGCTTTCATGGCTCCATGGTAGCAGTATACGGTTCGTTTATACTGATTGTGGCCATCGGTATGGGCCTGCTGCAAAAGATAACCCCACTTCGTGTTATGGGCGGGGCGGTACTTTCGTCGGTGTTGTTTTTCCTGATCACCAACTTTGCCGTATGGTATGGGGCCAGCTTCTACCCTCAGAACTTGGCCGGGCTGGGAGCTTGCTACCTGGCGGGTTTGCAATTTTACCAGCAAGACTTTTTCGGTAATCTGTTTCTGAATACCGTCATGGGCGATCTTTTCTTCTCCGGACTACTGTTTGGCGCCTACGAACTCTTCAACAGAAAAGTACTAATGCCTCAGGCCGCGTAAGATCGGTTTGACCAATTAAAACAAAAACATGAGTCATCCCGAATTTTTAGGGGCTGGCCCAAAAAAGATACCTCCATGTTATTTTTGTGAATCACAACA
>CATMVR010000796.1 GCA_950075905.1 uncultured Persicitalea sp.
GCCAATTTTGACTGTCCGCATACGCTCAACGCCATGGCGGTGTACCGTCCCAACCTGATGGTGACAGTGGCTTTTAACTTTACGCTGAGCAGTGGCCGTCCCGCCACCTTTCCCTATGGCCGGTACGCGCTGTTTGAGCCCACGATTTTCGGGGCCAACGTGCCCATTTACCTCAATCGTAATCAGGATCGGATACCGGCTTACCACCGGCTCGATTTTTCCATTACCTTTGATCAGAACCCCGAGTTGAGGCCGGAGCGAAAGTGGAAAAGCAGCTGGATTTTTTCGCTCTACAATGTATATGCGCATAAAAATGCGTTTTCGATATTTTACAGCCTGCGGCCCTACGCTACTACCGAGGCCTACAAACTCTCCATTTTTGCCACGATATTCCCCTCACTAACCTATAATTTCAAGTTTTAGCCTTAGCCCACTTCATCCGTGCACGTTTTCAAACAAAACATACAAAAAGTCGCCGTCCAGCTTGCTACCTGGGCATTGCTCGTAGTAGCGGGCTGCGTTACCCCTTTTGCGCCCGACTTCAAGGAGCAGCCCACCGCCCTGGTGGTGCAGGGCTTTATTTCCAACGAACCGGGACCGTATACCATTCAGCTGGTGCGGCCAGCCAATTACTCCTTCTCAGGGTATAGTTTAGGGGTCAACAACGCCCGGGTGTTCATCACCGACGAAAGCGGGGAGGGCGAGCAGCTGGTCTCAACGGCCGAGAGCGGGCAGTACAAGACTCGCACGCTGCGGGGAGTTACGGGCCGATCCTATAAGCTTACGATAGAGGTGGATGGTAAAAAGTACGAATCCAGCGCCGAACTGCTGCGGGAGGCGCCTCCTATCGAAAGGGTATATCACGAAGAATTTCGGGATATTAGCCCCATTACCAATGAGCGTCGGCAGGGAGGCTGGAAGGTATACATCGACACCAAAGATCCGGCGGAAGGAGGTAACTACTACCGCTGGAATGCGTTGCACTACAAACAGCTGGTAGCCTGTGGCTACGTAAAAGATCGCTTCGGAACCCCCATCAATTCGCTGAACTGCTGTACCAACTGCTGGGACATTGTGCGTTGCCTGGGCGTAAACTGCATCAATATTGCCAATGATGCCCTCACGAATGGAAAAGAAATTGCAAGGCAGGAGGTAGCCACGGTACCCATTGGCTGCCGCGACCGCTACTACCTCGAAGTAGAGCAGCAGGCCCTGTCGCGGGATGCCTACATCTACTGGAAAACGGTGAAGCAACTTCTGCAAAATACCGGTGGGGTATTTGACGTTGCGCCGTCGTCAGTGCCCGGCAATATGGTATGTGTTACTGATCCGAATGAGGAGGTGCTTGGCTATTTCAATGCCATTGGCATCGAACGGGTAGGTTATATGGTAGACCGGCGTAATTCCGAACGCGTCAATTGCCCGCCCGAACTGCCTATACCGGAAGGACTACCGCCCTGCGCCCCCTGCGTGGAGAGCATCTACCGCACCGGTCAGAAGCCCCGTTTCTGGAGCTTCTAGACAGTCCCGGTTTGGTTTACCTCGTAGGTTGACTCCTTGGGCTCCGCAAATTTGGCCCCCACCGGAGCCCGGTACTTCTGGAAAGGAATTTTCAGCAGATTGCCCACGTGTGCATTTTCGTGCGGCTCCATGTGGGTGTCGATGCCATATACCAGCTTGTTGCCCTCTACCCGCTCAAAGGTACCAAACAGCCTGTCCCAGACCGAGAAGATATTGCCATAGTTGGAATCTGTGTAGGGCTGCACGTAGTGATGGTGTACGTGGTGCATGTTGGGCGTCACAAGTACCCAGCTGAGCACGCGATCTACACCGTTGGGCAGGTTGATATTGGCGTGGTTGAACTGCGACAGTACCACCGAAAGCCCCTGATACATAAACACCATCCACATGGGGGCTCCGGCTAGCACCACCGCGGCGGTGGTAAACACAAACCGGAAGACGCTTTCGCCGGGGTGGTGGCGGTTGGCCGTAGTGGTATCCACGTGCGTGTCGGTATGGTGAATCAGGTGGAAGCGCCACATCCATTTGACCTTATGCTCGGTCCAGTGCACAAAGTACGCCCCGATGAGGTCGAGGAGCAGCAGGCCCAGGATGGTATAGGCCCAAAGGGGTAGGGTAGGTAGCCATTGCAGAATACCAAAATCGTTGGCAATAGCCCAGTCGCTGGACTTCACGAGAATGAAGGCCATCGCAAAGTTGATGATGATGGTAGTAATGGTGAAGAAAATATTGATCCCCGCGTGTTTCCACTTGTTGTAGGTAAACCGAAACAGGGGCACCGCCCCTTCGATGAGCCAGAAAAGGGTAAGTCCTCCCACCAGAATCGCGCTCCGGTGGGAGGAGGGGATGTTTTCGAAGTAGTTGATGAGGGCCTGCATAGGTACTTGTCAAGATTCTGTAAAACATAAAAAGTAGTACAAATCTAACGTTTATTTAGACGATTATATGATGCCGCTCCCCCCAAAGTTGCAAGGTAGGTAGGATGCTGGGCGTGACCAGGCAGTAGTAAAATAGAAAAGATTGCCAGGCTCCTATCTTTTCTATTTTACTGAGTGCGGTCTCTGATGGTGATGCTTTGCCTTTACGG
>CATMVR010000797.1 GCA_950075905.1 uncultured Persicitalea sp.
GGGAATATGCCACCGAACACTACCCCGATTCTACCCTGTATATCCAACAAGCCGACCTGTCGGTACGCGCCGAAACAGAGACGTTTGTGCAGTACGTCCAATCCTTGCAGCGCCCTGCCGCTGTACTGGTCAATAATACGGGCCTGTTTATCCCCGGTCAGCTTCACAAAGAACCCGAAGGGGTACTCGAACGTTCCATCGAAACCAACGTTTACAGCGCCTACCACGTGACCCGCGGCCTGCTGCCGGGCATGATTGCCCGCAAGAGCGGCCACCTCTTTACCATTTGCTCTACGGCCAGCCTCGTGGCCTACCCCAACGGCGGCTCCTACTGCATCTCCAAGTTTGCCCTCCACGGCATGACCAAGGTGTTCCGGGAGGAGCTAAAACCCCACGGCATCCGGGTAACGGCCATTTTGCCGGGCGCCACCCTAACCGACAGCTGGGCGGGTACCGATCTGCCCGAGTCGCGCTTCATGAAGGCGGAGGATATTGCCGAAACCATCTGGGCGGCCTACGCTTTGTCGCCCATGGCGGTGGTCGAAGACATCGTAATCCGTCCCCAACTGGGCGATATTACGTAGATTTGTGTACTTTTTGCTTTAAATGATTAACTTTCCGTTCTAAACCAGTTCTTACTTTTTATCACTCTGCTTTAATTTCATGGAACAGTACCTCGGCATAGACGTAGGCGGTACCAACGTAAAAATGGGACTCGTGGACGCTACTGATGGAAGAATATCTAATTTTTATAGCCGCGATCCCGCAAGTTGGCGTAATTCAGGCCACTTTGTCAAGCGCCTGGGTGATGCGATTGCCATACAACTCGTTGAACACCCTCACGTAAAACGCGTTGGAATTGGTGTGCCCGGCCTGATCTCCCGCGACCGCTCTACGCTTATTGAAATAACGGCCATTCCCGAAATAGACGGTACGCCCGTTATTCCTGATCTCTCCGCGCGTTTTCCCGGCACCACTTTTTACCTGGAAAATGACGCCAACGCAGCGGCGCTGGGAGAATACTACTTTGGCGAAGAGCGATTGCCCGAAGACTATATATTTGTAACGCTGGGCACCGGCGTGGGCGGAGCCGCCATCATTGACAAGAAGGTGTTCAAGGGCGGCGGTGGCAACGCCATGGAGCCCGGCCACGTTCCCTCCAAACACGGCCGTGTACTGGAGCGTAACATCGGCAAGGTGGAACTTCTGCGGATGGCCAACGAAATGCGCGCTGAATACAAGGGACAGACCGTCCTCCCCGGCGATGGTACCATTTCTACCACGGGCCTGGTAGCCGCCGCCGCCGAAGGCGACGAACTGGCGCAGCAGATTTTTGACGAAATGGGCTCCATGCTCGGCGATGGCCTGGTGGCGATGATCCGGATTCTGGATATTACTACTGTGCTGATCGGCGGCGGACTTTCCGCTTCTTTTGACTTTATCATGCCCGCCGTCAATCGCCAGCTAGCCTACTGGCTTACCCCCTACTACATGAAGAGCCTGTCGGTAAAGCGCGCCACGCTGGCCAACGACGCCGGCCTGCTGGGTGCGGCTTCGCTGTGCTTTGAGTAGAGGAATTTTTTCTTTGAGTATTTTTTGAAAAGCCGCGCTATACCGCGGCTTTCGTTTCTTACAGAACTATGAAAACATATACCATTCTTCTCTTTATGGCAATAGCCCTACCTACCCACGCTCAGTGGAAGCTCGTGTGGTCAGATGAGTTTGATACGGAGGGTACCCCTGACCCAAAAAACTGGACCTACGAAAAGGGCTTCGCCCGAAACCAGGAGGCGCAGTGGTACCAGCCCGAAAACGCCTACTGCCGGGGTGGCTTGCTGATTATTGAGGCAAGAAACGAACAAAAGCCCAACCCCAGCTACCAGCCCGGTAGCAGCGACTGGCGCACCAGCCGCCCTACCATCGAGTATACCTCGGCCAGCCTCATCACCCGCGGCCTGCATCAGTGGCAGTATGGGCGTTTTGAGATGCGGGGCCGCATCGATACCCGCTCCGGCCTGTGGCCGGCGTTCTGGACGCTGGGCGTGAAGGGGCAATGGCCCGACAACGGCGAAATCGACATCATGGAGTACTACCGGGGCATGCTCCTGGCTAATTTTGCCTGGGGCTCAGGGAAACAATACAAAGCCACCTGGGACGACCTGAGAAAGCCGATTACTGAGTTTGAAGACCCCAACTGGTCGCAGAAGTTTCACGTGTGGCGAATGGACTGGGACGAGAAAACCATCAAAATCTACGTGGACGATCAGCTCCTGAACGAGGTAGATCTGGAAAATACCTACAACCCGGACGGAGAGAAAAACAACCCCTTCCGGCAGCCCCACTACATCCTCCTGAATCTGGCGCTGGGTGGTATGAACGGCGGCGACCTTGCGGATACCGAGCTCCCTTCCCGCTTTGAGGTGGATTACGTGAGGATATACCAGAAAAACTGACCTTCTTTATATAGCAAAAAAGCCCCGCCAGGATATTCCGGCGGGGCTTTTTTGCTTTTGCGGCTTGTTATTTTTTCAAGCTGGTCAGGAACTCCACTACGTCCCGGATCTCCCGCTTGGACATAATGTAGCCCATGGGCGGCATA
>CATMVR010000798.1 GCA_950075905.1 uncultured Persicitalea sp.
CCCATGCTTTTTGACCACCGCTCAATGGTGCAGAAGGCTATTGAGCGTCTGCGCTACAAGGCCATGCAGCATCCTATCGGATTTGAGCTACTGCCAGATAAGTTTACCATTCCGCAGCTGCAAAAGCTTTACGAGGCTATTTTCGATCACAAATTCGACAAACGGAATTTTAGCCGTAAAATTCTCTCCACCGGCCTGCTGGTCAAGCTTGACGAAAAGCAGAAAGGGTACTCCAAGAAGGGAGCCTACCTCTATAAGGTTGACAATGAAAAGTATAAGAAGGAATTTCACTCATTCCTGAATTTCATTCCGAACGGGTTCAGTGCCTGAGAACGGAGAAAAGTATCTCCAAAAAGGGCTAGAACCGGGCCATGGCGTTTGGGCGTAGATGTACTTTTGCTGACCTTTGCCGGAAAAATACTCTTACACGATACCTTCCATGTTAAATTTCAAGGAAATTGCTTCCGTTACGCTCATCCTGTTTTCGGTGATCGATGTAATAGGCGCCGTGCCGATCATCGTCGATTTACGCAAGAAAGTAGGGCATATCCAATCCGAAAAGGCAACATTGGTCGCCGGCGTTATCATGATCGGCTTCCTGTTTCTGGGCGAACGCATCCTGGCTCTTTTTGGCGTCGATGTGTCGTCATTTGCCGTAGCCGGGGCGTTGATCATCTTTTTGCTGGGTCTGGAAATGATCCTGGGCCGAAATATTTTCAAGCACGGCGACGTAGATACTTCTTCGGCCTCCATCGTGCCCATTGCTTTTCCTATCATTGCCGGGGCCGGTACCATGACAACCCTGCTTTCCCTGCGGGCTACGTACGAGCTGGCCAATATTCTGGTAGGCGTGGTGGTCAACCTTTTTTTTGTGTACCTGGTACTGAAATCCTCCGGTTGGATCGAGCGCAGGCTGGGACAGGCCGGAGCCGACGTGCTGCGACGGGTATTTGGCATAATTCTTATAGCCATTGCCGTGAAGTTATTCAAAGTTAATTTTTAAAAACGATCTCTACGTACCCTATTATCATGAAACAATTGGATAGTCTAAACCAGGTTGCCGAATTTCACCGCACCTTCAAACACCCCATTCTGGAAGTACCCATGATACCGTCCGAAGACCGCTGCCGCCTGCGGGTGGCCCTGCTGGCCGAGGAGCTGAAAGAGCTGGAAGTGGCCATATTGCAAAACGATATTGTGGAAGTGGCCGATGCCCTCTGCGACCTGCAATACGTACTTTCGGGAGCGGTACTGGAATTTGGTCTGGGCGACAAATTCAGGGACCTTTTCGACGAAGTGCAGCGATCTAACATGTCTAAGGCCTGCGGCTCACTGGAAGAAGCAATGGAAACCATGGAGCATTACAAAGCCAAAGGTACTGACTGCTACTACCGGGAGGATAACGGGAAGTACCTGGTGTACCGGACATCCGATAATAAGACCCTTAAAAGTATCAATTATTCACCCACCGATCTGGCTTCGGTACTCAATAAGTAGAGACCGGGAGATTTTTTGACTGATAATCATACATATTTCACCCATAGCCATCCTTTCTACCCTATGTCTTCCGTTCTGGAACGTTTTCTTCGCTACGTCAAAATCGACACCCAGTCCGACCCACAGTCGGCGGGTTTTCCCAGCACCGCCCGGCAGCGTGATCTGAGCATTCTGCTGGTAGAGGAGCTGCACACGATGGGCGTAACTGACGCTCATCTGGACGAGTATGGCTACGTGTACGCCACCTTACCGTCAACGAGCGCCAAGCCGGGCTTGCCCGTGATCTGCTTTTGTTCGCACGTGGATACCTCGCCAGACGTTAGCGGGGGCGGGGTGAAGCCGTTGGTGCATTCTAACTGGCGGGGGGAGGATATTATCTTGCCCGATGACGCCACCCAGGTGATCCGGCTTTCGGAGCATCCCGATCTGGCCGCTCAGATTGGTAACGATATCGTTACCGCCAGCGGTACTACCCTGCTGGGGGCTGACAATAAGGCCGGCGTGGCCGAAATCATGGCCGCGGCGGAGTACCTGATGCAGCATCCGGAGATCAAGCACGGGCCGATCCGAATTCTTTTTACGCCCGATGAGGAAGTGGGGCGGGGTACCGAAAAGGTAGACATGAAAAAACTGGCCGCTGACTATGGCTATACCGTAGACGGCGAAACCATAGGTACGCTGGAAAACGAAACGTTTTCGGCTGATGGAGCCAGGATATATATACAAGGAGTGAGCACCCACCCGGGCTTTGCCAAAGGCAAGCTGGAAAATGCCCTCAAAATAGCGGCCGATATCGTGGCAGCTTTGCCCAAAGACCGCCTTTCGCCCGAGACCACCGAAGGCATGGAGGGGTTTATCCATCCAGTGCACCTGGAAGGGGGGCAGGATGAAGCCCGGATCGATTTTATTATCCGGGATTTTTCACTCGATGGCCTCCGGAAAAAAGGGGAGTACCTGCGCCAGGTGATGGATACCGTGCTGGAACGCTACCCTAATTCGAAGGCATCGCTGAAAATCACGGAGCAGTACCGCAACATGAAGGAGGGGCTGGACCGCTACCCCGCCGTAACCGATTACGCCATCGAGGCC
>CATMVR010000799.1 GCA_950075905.1 uncultured Persicitalea sp.
CGGGCCTGATTTCGGCAGTATTTTCCGACGGCTCTTTTGTGTACATCCCCAAAGGAGTACGCTGCCCCATGGAGCTTTCGACCTACTTCCGGATCAATGCCTCCGGCACCGGACAGTTTGAGCGTACGCTCATCATTGCCGACGAGGGAAGCTACGTAAGCTATCTGGAAGGATGTACGGCCCCCATGCGCGACGAAAATCAGTTGCACGCGGCGGTTGTGGAGATTTTCACCCACGAGGGAGCCGAAGTAAAGTACTCTACGGTACAAAACTGGTACCCCGGCGATAAGGAAGGTAAAGGTGGCATTTACAATTTCGTAACGAAGCGCGGTCTTTGCGACGGTGATAACTCCAAGATTTCCTGGACCCAGGTAGAAACCGGCTCAGCCATTACCTGGAAGTACCCCTCGGTGATTCTGAAAGGCGACAATTCCATCGGTGAGTTTTATTCCGTGGCGGTCACTAACAACATGCAGCAGGCCGATACGGGTACCAAGATGATCCATATTGGCAAGAACACCAAATCCCGGATCGTGTCCAAAGGCATTTCGGCCGGAAAAAGCCAGAACTCGTACCGCGGGCTGGTGGAAGTATTCAAGCGCGCCGAAAACGCCCGTAACTTCTCCCAGTGCGACTCGTTGCTACTCGGCGACCGCTGCGGGGCGCACACGTTCCCGTACATTGAGGTAAGCAACCCCACGGCTACAGTAGAGCATGAGGCTACTACCTCCAAGATTGGGGAAGATATTCTGTTCTATTGCAACCAACGCGGCATTGGCACCGAGCAGGCCGTAGCGCTTATCGTGAACGGATACGCCAAAGAGGTACTCAATCAGCTACCCATGGAGTTTGCCGTGGAAGCGCAGAAACTCCTTGAAATAAGCCTGGAAGGTAGCGTAGGATAATATATTATCGTAATACATTGTAAGAAAGCTGTTGGATTTAGTCCAGCAGCTTTTTTTATGGCTAGTTGGAAAGCCTCCCCTGCAAGCCACCGGTATGAAGGGCCATCACGGTAGTACCGGCAGCGAAATAGTCTTTCTGCATTAGATCATACAGACCAAAGAGCATTTTGCCCGTGTACACATGTTCGAGCAGCACCTGATGCCGCTGTTCGAATCTTCGGATAAAATCCAATAGCACTGGAGTATGACGGGCGTACCCCCCAAAATGGTAGTCGGTGAAGAGTTCAAGGCACGAATTATCTCTATTGCTCAGACGCAAAATTTCTTCCCTCAAAAATCCTCCCCCTTTCAATGAAGAAAAAGCAAGTACCTGGGTATCAGGAAAAGACAACATCCCGGCCGCCGTGGTACCTGTTCCGGCGGCTACTGCGAAAAAATCCGGCCTTTTACCCAACTGTCCGATGGTTTCACTGACCAGTTCCCGTATTCCCGGCAGGGCCATTGGGCATGCTCCTCCTTCTGGAATAAGATAGGGCCTGTCAAATCTGGCTAACAGGGTGGAGAGAAACTCCGGTTCTTCCTTGCGCCGGTATTCCGCGCGAGAGATGGCATGAATACGCATACCATGCTCCCGGCAAAACCGTAGGGTCTCGGTATCCTTCTCCCGGTACTCTTCGCCCCGCACCACGCCGATGGTGCGGAGTCCCAGCAGTTCCCCGGCGGCGGCCGTAGCATAGAGATGGTTGGAACGCGCGCCTCCGAACGTGAGTAGACTTTGGTAGCCCCCCCGCCGGGCATCGGCCAGGATGTACTTCAGCTTCCGCCACTTATTGCCCGAAATCGTCGGATGAATCAGGTCGTCCCGTTTCAGATACAGCCTTACTCCCGCCCGACGGGTAGTTTCATCGTCGATGGATTGCAGGGGAGTGGGAAGATTGGGAATCGGTATGTCCACGCAAATTGGTATTTTTGCCAAAAATAAGAGTATCACTTCATACTTAAAGAAAAGCCTCCCTTTATTCCATAATAACCTATGTCAGACGCAACCCAGGAACCCGACGAAGAAGAAGACTTGTACGAACACTACCGGATTGTGGCGGATAAAGGACAGGGGCCGATGCGGCTGGATAAGTTCCTGAGCCTTCACGTTCCAAATGTTACCCGAACCAAAATCCAGAACGGCATTGAGCTGGAAGCCATCAAGGTCAACGACAAACCCACCAAGGCCAGCTACAAAATAAAACCACTGGACGTCATTACGCTGTCCCTGCCGCAGCCTCCCCGCGATACCGAGATTATTCCCGAAGACATCCCGCTGAACATTGTGTATGAAGATGAGGAGGTCACGCTGGTCAACAAACCGGCCGGCATGGTGGTACATCCGGCCTTCGGCAACTGGACCGGCACCCTGGTAAATGCGCTGGTGTTTCACTTTCAGCAGCTTCCCACCAGCCGTAACGGGGAGATTCGCCCCGGCCTGGTACACCGGATCGACAAGGATACTTCCGGCCTGCTGGTGATTGCCCGCAGCGAGTACGGCATGACACACCTGGCCAAGCAGTTTTTTGACCACAGCATCGAGCGCACCTACTACGCCCTGGTTTGGGGCGAGCCCAAAGAAGCAAAGGGTACCATCCGGGGGCATATTGGGCGGAGTGCCAAAGACCGGCGGGGAATGG
>CATMVR010000800.1 GCA_950075905.1 uncultured Persicitalea sp.
ATCGGCCCGTTTCGGGGAGGGCGTTCGGTGGCTTCCTCGGGGGTAGTGAGCGATCCGCTTACCTACTACATGGGTACCACCGGGGGAGGACTCTGGAAAACCTCCGACGCCGGTGTATCCTGGGAAAATATTTCGGACGGGTACTTCAAAACCGGCTCGGTGGGCGCCGTAGCCGTGGCCGAGTCTGACCCTAACGTGTTGTACGTGGGCATGGGCGAGCACGCTCCCCGCGGGGTCATGACGTCTTATGGGGATGGGGTGTACAAATCTACCGACGCCGGCAAAACCTGGCAACGCGTCGGCCTGGAAAAAACGCGCCACATCTCCATGATCCGGGTTCACCCTCAGAACCCCGAGGTAGTATACGTTGCCGCGCAGGGGGCCCTGCACGGGCCTTCGGAAGACCGGGGAATCTACAAAACCGAAGACGGCGGGGCTACCTGGACCAAAATTCTGTATGTGGACGAAAATTCGGGTTGCTCGGACCTGAGCATGGACATGACCAACCCGCGCATTCTCTATGCGGCCTTCTGGGATCACCGCCGCCTGCCCTGGCAAATGGTGAGCGGGGGCAAGGGCAGCGGGCTCTACAAGTCTACCGACGCCGGGGCTACCTGGACCAAACTGGAAAAGGGGCTGCCCAAAGAAATGGGTAAGATGGGTATCTCGGTGTCGAGAGCCAACCCCAACCGCGTGTTTGCGGTCATCGAGTCGGATACCGAGAAGGAAAAAGGCGGGGTGTTTCGCTCCGACGATGCCGGCAAAACCTGGGACCGCGTCAGCAAGGATCACCGCACCGTGCAGCGGGCCTGGTACTATATCGAAATTTTTGCTGACCCGGTAGATGAAAATACCGTTTATGTGCTCAACTCTCCGGCCCTCAAATCCATCGACGGCGGCAAGACGTTCAGCCGGGTGTTTGGAGCCACCCACGGCGACCACCACGATCTCTGGATCAACCCTAAGAACAATAAAAATATGGTGCTCTCCAACGACGGGGGAGCGGCGGTTAGTATCAATGGGGGCAGTACCTTTTCCTACCAGAATGGCATGCCTACGGCGCAGTTTTACCGGCTAAGCGTCGACAACCGTTTTCCTTACCGAATTTATGCCGGCCAGCAGGACAATACTTCGGTGATGATTGCCAGCCGCAATACCGCGGGTAATGGCATCACTGAGCGCGAGTGGGAAGCCTCCGCCGGCGGCGAAAGTGCATTTTTGGCTTTTGACCCCGATGCGCCCCGCTACGTGATGGGCGGCAGCTACCAGGGTACCATCGAACTGCTGGATCTGGAAAATAAGGAAGGCAAGGGTGTGATGGTATCGCCGATTCAGTACCAGTCGCTCAAAGCCAAAGATATGAAGTACCGCTTCAACTGGAATGCCCCGATTCTGTATTCCAGGCGCGAAAAAGCCTACTACCACGCGGGCAACCGGTTGTTCAAAACCACCGACCTGGGCAAGACCTGGACGGCCATCTCGCCCGATCTGACCCGGGCCGATACCACCAAGCTGGGTTTGGGCGGTGCGCCCTACACCAACGAGGGCGCTGGCGGCGAAAACTACGCTACGATCTCCTACGTAGTGGAGGCGCCCGCCGAAGCCGGGGTGTTTTGGGTAGGCAGCGACGACGGCCTGGTACATCTGACCCGCGACGACGGCAAGACCTGGGAAAATGTGACGCCCAAAGGTCTGGATGAAACTCTGATTAATGCCATCGAGGTGTCCCCGCACGACAAAGCGACGGCCTACCTGGCTACCACGCGCTACAAGGTCAACGACTTTTCGCCTTCGATCTTTAAGACGACTGATTACGGAAAAACCTGGAAGAAAATCACGGACGGAATCCCCGACGGAGCCTTTACCCGCGTAGTACGGGAGGACGAGCAGCGGAAAGATCTGCTCTACGTAGGTACCGAAACCGGCTTGTACATTAGCTACAACGGAGGCGAGCAGTGGGAGCCGTTTCAACTCAACCTGCCCGTGACGCCAATCACGGACCTGAAAGTACACCAGAATGACCTCATCGCGGCTACTATGGGTCGCTCTATGTGGATTCTGGATGATCTGGCACCCCTCCGGCAGTACCAGCCAAACCGCTCACGGGATAGCCTCTGGGTGTATACCCCCGAGGACGCCTACCGGGTATCGGGGCGCTCGGCGCTGGACAAAAATTCCGTCGAAGAGGAAGAAAGTGTGGGTACCGGTCGTAGCGGATCTTCGGGCGATAATCCGGCTACTGGCGTGGTACTGTACTATCAGCTACCGGCCAAACCGGATACTGCCCTAGCCCTGAAACTGGAATTTCTGGATGCTACCGCAAAGGTAGTGCGGGAGTACAGCAGCAAGGAAGACGAAGACTTTGTGGAGTACCCCGGCGGGCCATCACCCGATGATGTGCTGCCGATGAAGGGCGGCCTTAACCGCTTTGTGTGGGACATGCGCGCCGAAACCATCCCTGGCGTGCCCAAGGTATTTATCGAGGGTAGCTACGATGGCCACAAGATGGCGCCCGGCCGTTACAAAGCCCGGCTCAGCTACGGCAATAAGTCGCAGGAGGGGACTTTTAACATTCT
>CATMVR010000801.1 GCA_950075905.1 uncultured Persicitalea sp.
GTTGAGCAGGTAGAGGTACTTGCCCGATGGGTGAAACGCGAAGTGCCGGGGACCCGCGCCGGGCTGGGTCGAAAAGGAGGCCTGAGCCGGGTTAGGAGCTACTTTTCCCGTGGCGGCATCCACGGTATAGTTCATCAGCCGGTCGGTACCCAGGTCGCTTACGTAGGCGTACTTGCCGTTGGGGGAGGGCAAAACACAGTGGGCGTGAGGCTTTTCCTGCCGCGATTTGTCGGGGCCGGAGCCGCTAAACTGATAGGTGGCCGTGGCCGCGCCCACCGCCCCGCTGGCATTGATCGGGTACGCTGCCCAGTCGCCGCTCGTGTAATTGGCCAGGAAGGCCATTTTGCTTGACGGGTGCACCGATACGTGGCAGGGGTTCATTCCTTCGGCGGGTTGTTTGTTAATGAGCGTGAGGGCACCGTCTTTGCCCACTGCAAAAGCCGCGATAGTATGGTCCTGATTCACGGTGTAGAGGTACTTCTGATCGGGCGACAGGCTTACGTAGCCGGGGCCGCTGACCTTGCCAAAGGTATCCACCACGGTCACGGTGCCGTCTTTGAGGTTCAGTTCACATAGCGTGACCGCCGACCCGGGGCCTTTGTTGCCGGTTCCGACGTAGAAGCGGGCGGTATCGTTTTTCCGGGGTTGGAAAGCTATGCAGGTACATATCAGCAGGGCAATGGCTAGTAGAGTTCTCATGGTTTGGGAAAAAAGTTATATTTGTGATAACTCATCTAAAATCAAAAATAGGGGGTGTACTACTCTATCCCGCCACAGGTATGAAAACTTTTATCAGGCTTGCCGCTGTTTTAACTCTCCTTATTCTGGGTAGTGTCTTTTGGAGATGCGGGGGAGATTTTAAGCCGGATTACGAAATAATAGGGTGCAGGGTTATCAAAATCTATCATTGCTCAACTGATACGTTATGCTTGCTGGTGGCTGATATTCCGTACCCTTCCAATAAAGGACTGTATGATGATACTTTGACGGTAGATGGGGTACTGTATACGGGTGTCCTAAAAACCTATGATTTGCCGCTACGTTACCAGGTGGCTGGTGAAAAACTGAGAATTGAATTTAAAGTAATGAATTCACAGGCAAATGAGTGTGCAGATAGGGTAGCTTACGAAGCGCAAACGATCAAAATTTTGGATGTATTGCTTGCGAGTTATACTCTTTAATAAAGATAAAAATCTGATGATGAAAGTGTTAGTAAGGCTTTTGGTTCTGGTTATACTGGCAGTCTTTACCGGTATTTTTTGGAGATGCGAAGATCCACCTGTACCTTATGAAGGAATAGCGGGCCGGGTGATCAAAATAGAGCATTGCGCTACGGATACCCTTGTCCTGGTGGCTTCCGACATTCCGTACCCTTCTAATAAACGACAGTATACCGATACGCTGACCGTGGATGGTGTGCTGTATACGGGCGTCATTAAAACCTACGATTTGTCATTGCGTTACCAGACGTTAGGCAAAAAAATAGTCATCGATTTTGATGTAATCAACAGTCAACCCAAAGAGTGTACGGGTAAAGAGGCGTATAAGGTTCCTGAGGTAAGGGTTTTGGTTGCTGCTCTTACTAATTACGCTCTTTAAATACAAATAAATAGCTGATCATGAAAATGTTATTTAGATTTTTAGCTTTGGTTAGCCTGGCAGTCCTTACCGGTATTTTTTGGAGATGCGGAGCTCCTCCGGTTCCGAATGAAAAGATAGCGGGCCGGGTGATCAAGGTTGAGTATTGCCCTACGGATACCCTTGTTCTGGTGGCTTCCGACATTCTTTATCCTTCTAATAAACGACAGTATGCCGATACGCTTACAGTAAATGGCGTGCTGTATACGGGCGTTATTAAAACCTACGATTTGCCGTTACGAAACCAGAAGTTGGGCCAAAAAATAGATATTGGTTTTGACGTGATTAACAGTCAGCCCAAAGAGTGTACGGGTAAGGAAGCGTATAAGGTTCCTGAGGTAAGGATTTTGGATGTTGCTATTGGTAATTACGCTCTATAAGTAGTGTATATCGGCTCAACTTCCCGAAAGCTGACAGCTTTCGGGAAGTGTGGTAAAGAGCCCAAAAAGCTACTCCCGCCGAATAGCCTCCACCGGATCGAGGCGGGCGGCGCGCATGGCCGGGTAGGTGCCAAACACAATGCCTACCACAATGGCTACTACCGATATAATCAAAAACGTATTCCAGGTATAGGCCGCCTGAAAGGGTACCTTGGTAAGGGCCTTCACGATAGGGACAATTACCAGGGTACCCGCCACGCCGGTGAGCAGCCCCAGCAGGCTTCCGAACGTAGAAATCGTAACTGACTCCGACAGAAACTGCAACAGGATGTCGCGCTTTTTGGCCCCCACGGCTTTGCGTACCCCAATTTCGGAAGTACGCTCCGATACCGAAATCAGCAGCACGTTCATAACGCCGATGCCCCCTACCACGACGGCTCGCCCATCTGGGGCGACTTCGATGCCCAGGAGATCTTCGTGAGCCTGGACGGCGACCTGCAGATCCAGCCGATCAACGCCGGGTTCGCCGCCCACTACGAATCGCGGGGCCGGG
>CATMVR010000802.1 GCA_950075905.1 uncultured Persicitalea sp.
AACACATCGCCTGCCGCCGTTGTGTCCAGGGGTGTTACCGATGGCGCCGGCACCATAAGTTGCCTGTCGGCACTATATAGCAAAGCCCCCCGGGCGCCCAGCGTGATCACGACGTTCTGGACTCCCTTAGTGTAAAGCAATCGGGCAGCCGCCCAGGCCGACTCCTCGTCAGAAACCGATAGGCCAGTCAGCCACTCCGCTTCGGTTTCGTTGGGGGTAATGAGATACAGGCTGGCAAATAAATCTTCGGGAATCGTTGCGGCTGGCGCAGGATTCAGCACTACTTTCAGTCCTTTTCTGGCTCCTTCCCGAATGCTATGGGCCACCGTTTCCATAGGTACTTCCAGTTGTAACAGCAGCCACTCTGCTTCTGGAATAGCATCCAGGGCCTGGGATACCTCTCCGACCGACAAGCTGGCGTTAGCGCCCGGCGCTACCATGATGCAGTTTTCTCCCCGCTCATCCACCCCGATCAGGGCTACCCCCGACGGAGCGTCGGTATCCTGGTACACAAAGCGGATGTCCAGGCCTTCTTCCTCAAAGCCCCGCCGGGCTTGCTGTCCAAACAGGTCATCTCCTACTTTGGCAACAAAAATGACGTTGTCCTTTTTGTCCTGCCCTTCGGGGAGCAACCGCTGGGCCGCCATGGCCTGATTGGCCCCTTTTCCGCCGGGCGTCATCAGAAATGAACCGCCCAGAATGGTCTCTCCGGGCTCGGGTAGCTTGGCTGCCTTAATCACCATATCGGTATTGGAGCTTCCTATTACGAGGATCTGCTGCATGTTTGTTTGAGTTAGAAAATTTAGCTATTGCGATGTAAAGTCGCCCGACTGCCTTTTATACCACCGGCCAGAGAACTTTTGGAAGACTACGACTCTGCGGATTGAATATATTCTAACCCCTTTTACGAGAAAGTCTGAGTCAGACTCAATTACCCGGAGTAGTAGTTCCTTTCCCAATTGTATTTTTACCAGTGCTTTCCCTATCTGCCCAACGCCGACAGCACCGAGTATACCGGTATGCAGTACTTTGTGGGCGACTTTGACGGCAAACGTTTCACCCCCAAAAACAGAAGGGCGTTTTTGGGGGTGATCACAGCAAAAAAATCTTTTCTCCAAAAAAACGAGATCGAACTGGATATTTTTGTGAACAACCCAATCGTAGAGATCTACGCCAACGGTGGCGAACAGGTCTTGACCGAAGTCTCTCTCTGCCGCTCTGGGAGGATTTTCATTTGGCTTCGACACCGCCGTAATTTTCGGGTCCGAGCAAACGCAGCTCGTAGAAAAGGCCCCGGGAGCCATTCTGTTTAAGGATGATTCATTTTACGAAAATAGGAGCTTTGCCCTGGAGATGAATGATACCATGGGCTTCGGAGATTCCTGGCGGCTTTGATCAAAGGAATATTACTCAACGAGCTTGCCGCCGAAAGTGTAGAACTAGCCTGTGCGGTGGGCTTACTGGTGGCACCCGGCGCCACTCCGTTACTTTCCTCGGACGAGATCAACTATCGGAAAACTACCGCTGCCCGCGTATGCTAGATCTCTCCCGACAGTACTTTTGCTACCTTCTTTTCCACTGAAAGAGACTCTTTTCCTGGCAGGAGTTGAGCAAATCCATCATTTCTTTCCCGAGCGCCGTCCAAAAAAACTATATTTGTTTCTTATTTCTAATTATGGCTCTTTGGTATAATTATTACAAGCTCCATTTTCTTTTAGCTGGCCCGTGTCAACCTAACTAGGGATAGCTTGTATATCGCGGAATTTGTCACCCTGAAAAATAGTTTCACTTACTATATCATCACAATCGTTTGATCAGCATTCGCCATAAAAATATTGTCCTCAATCTCTTGGCAATATTGCCTCCCATCTTCCTGTTTTTCTTATACGTATGTCACTATGCCATCAATGTACCCTATCTGGACGATATGGATCTAGTGTATACTATCAATGACATTGAAGAAAAGCCCCAGGAGATTCTGAGTATTTTAGCGCGCCAGCAAAACGACCACCGGATTTTCTTTTCCCGCCTCGGGATGCTTGGGGTCTACCTGCTTACGAATGAGATAAACTTCCGATATGCCACTATTCTGGGATTTGTTAATCTTCTGCTACTGGCTTATGCTTTTTACCTTATTTATAAACAGTACCGCCAGGATTTACTCGGTTTTGCCCCAATTGTCATCCTGCTTTTTTCCCCTCTGGTCTACTTTGTTCACCTTTCCAGCCTTCCTGCCTACCAACACTCTTTGTCAGTAGCTTTTTCACTTCTTAGCTTGTATTTTCTTCAAAGCAATCAACAAAAACAGTGGTATTGGTCCCTTCCTTTTGCTTTTGCTTCCACCCTCACTATTTTGGATGGGCTCAGCACTATACCTATCGGACTTACCTGGCTTCTCATTCAGCGCAGGTATCGGGACAGTTTTATTTTCGGATTAGCTTCCGCGCTGTGGCTGGTGGTTTATTTTTCAGATTTTTCTCTTTCTTCCTCGTCAAAGCTCGCATTTACGCCTGATGCACTGCTCACGATGTCTTATGGCTTCGTTGCCTTCGTAGGGGCTTTTTTT
>CATMVR010000803.1 GCA_950075905.1 uncultured Persicitalea sp.
TCTTCGCTGATTGAGGCTGTCAATGCCTTTCAGACTCGGTACGGTTTGCCGTTGCAGGCAGAGATCACCAAAGAGATGGTAGAAGCCATGAATGTCACGGTCGATAAACGCATCCGCCAGCTAAAACTAAATCTGGACCGTATCCGATGGATTTCCACCGGGCCCATGCCCGAAACCTACGTGATGGTGAATGTGCCCGAGTTTCGGCTGCACGTGGTAGAGAATGGGCAGGAAATAAAGCTTATGAAGGTGGTGGTAGGAAAAGTACTCAACTCTACGCCGGTGTTCAAAGACCGGATCGAGTACGTGGAATTTTCACCGTACTGGAATGTCCCCAATAGCATTGCCAGCGAGGAAATATGGCCGAAGATCCGGAGAAACCGTTCGTACCTGCGCCGCAACCACTACGAAGTTCTCAATGGCTGGGGGGCCGGGGCCGACGTTGTCAGCCTGGGCAATGTGAACTGGGGAAATCTGAACAACTACCGGATCAGACAGAAGCCCGGCCCCTGGAACGCCCTGGGGCAGGTGAAGTTTATGTTTCCCAACCAGTATGCCATTTACCTGCACGATACACCCTCGGAGCATCTGTTCGATAAAAACTACCGGGCGTTTAGCCACGGCTGTATCCGGATTGAAGAACCCGCCTGGTTTGCCGACTGGATTTTGCCGCAGCTGGGCCGCACCGAGGTGGAAGAAAAAATGACCAACCGGCAGCGGGAGGGGGTGCCGCTTGACCAGGAAATTCCGGTGTACATCGTGTACCTGACTACCTTTGTGGACAAGGCCGGCCGCCTGAATTTCCGGCCGGACCTGTACGATATGGACGAACGGATGGAAGCCGAATTTGCGCGGGTCCGCTGAGGATTTGACCCAGTATTCTAGTCAATTTTTCGGCTCAGTTCGGTTGTTTTGAAAGGATAGTCGTACATTGAGGGGACGTTCAACCCTTCGTTTCCTTCCATGACATCAGCAGTATACAAATCTCTTTTTTTCCTGGTCCTGATCACAACAGGTACCGGATTGGCCGTAGCCACCGCGTATGGCCAGGGCAGGCTGGAAGATTACCAGCGCTCGGAGCAGCTAAAAAACCAATTAAAGGACAAAGTGTACTACGCCCCAACCAGCGTAAGCTGGTCGGAGAGCGGAAAAGTAGCCTGGTACCTGATGCAAACTCCGCGCGGGAAGGAGTTTATGGCGGTAGAGCCTGCCGCCAAAGCCCGTCGTCCGGCCTTTGATCAGGAGCAACTGGCGCAGCAGCTATCCAGAACGTTGGGTCAGCAAGTAGAAGCTTACAAACTGCCTTTTTCCAGCTTTTCTTACGGCAAAGATGACCGGCAGATCGAGTTCAGAGCCGAGGGATACGTATGGCAGTACACCCCGGTGTCTAATACACTAATAAAAAAAGAGCCCATTAAATCCGAAAACCGTTCCTACTGGGCCAGTAGCCAGAACGACCAGTCAGATAAGCCGGTGTACTCGCCCGACAGCATGCGCGTGGCTTTTCTGAAAAATCACAACCTGTACGTACGCTCGGTGAAAACCAAAGTAGAAACTCAGCTCAGCTACGATGGCTCGCCCGGCGACTACTATTCCGACCAGATTCGCTGGTCGCCGGACTCCAGAAAGATTGTGGTCCTTAAAGTTCGTCCCAACGAAAAGCACCTGATTTATTTCGTGCGTTCCTCGCCGGAAGAGCAGCTGCAGCCCAAGCTCGAAAACCGCGAGTACCTCAAACCCGGCGACGCTCTGCCCGTTCGCCGCCCACAGCTGTTTCTGGTAGAGGAGAAAAAGCATATCCCCGTAGATGACGCACTATTTGAAAACGCCTATTCGCTGAACCGCCTGGACTGGCGCAGGGATAGCCGAGCGTTTACGTTTGAGTACAACCAACGCGGCCATCAGGTATACCGGGTACTGGAAGCAAGCGCCACGGACGGCAAGGTACGTCCGCTTATTGAAGAAAAAAGCAATACCTTCATCGATTACAGCGGCAAGCGCTACCGCCACGACCTGGCCGATGGCCGGGAGATCCTCTGGGCCTCGGAGCGCGACGGCTGGAACCACCTCTACCTCTACGACGGCAACACCGGCAAAGTTAAAAATCAGATTACAAAAGGGCCCTGGGTGGTGCGGCAGGTAGTGCAGGTCAACGAAGACAAGCGCTTTCTAATCTTTGCCGCCGGGGGCAAAGTACCCGGCCAGGACCCGTACTTTGTGCAGTACTACCGCGTCAACTTCGACGGATCGGGACTGACACCGCTGACTACCGAGAACGCCAACCATTCGGTTACTTTCTCACCCGAGAGTGACTTTTTTGTAGATACCTACTCCCGCGTAGACCTGCCCCCGGTGACTGTGCTGCGCTCGGTGGCGGATGACAAAGTGGTGATGGAACTCGAAAAAGCAGATATTTCAGAATGGCAGAAAGTCGGTTGGCGCGCCCCGGAGGTATTTACGGCCAAGGCCCGCGACGGCGCTACCGACATCTGGGGCATCATCATCCGGCCCACCAATTTTGATCCGGCAAAAAAGTACCCCATCATCGAAAACATCTACGCC
>CATMVR010000804.1 GCA_950075905.1 uncultured Persicitalea sp.
GTCTTTCTCAGGATCTCCGGTGCTTTTGGGATGTGCGCTATTATGAACCTTGAAGTACAGTTTGGTAGCATCCTGCGTGAGCGTGATGTACACCCACGAAGGCTTGCGCAGGCTGATGCCGTGCTTGAAGGCATTTTCCACAAAGGGATTGAGCAACATAGGCGCCAGGTACACCTCCCGTTCTGGTTCCTGAATATTCACCCGTATTTCGATGTCGTGCGATTCGTCCAGCCGCATCCGTTGCAGGTCCAGGAAGTTATGCAGGTACTCGATTTCCTTGCGCAGCGGAATCCGGTCCTGATTGTTTTCGTGCAGCATAAAACGCATCATATCGCCCAGCTTCTGAATGCCGTCGGCGGTTGTTTCGCTCTTTTCTTTCATCGCCACCGAATACAGGGTATTGAGGGCATTGAACAGAAAATGCGGATTCACCTGCGAACGCAGGGTACTGAGCTCGGCTGACTTTTGTAGTACTTGGGTTTGCAATTGCTGATTTTCTACAAAAAACACCCAGCGAATGATGGCTGTGATAAGGCCCAGCCCGGTGGGCAGCAGGTAAAATGCCACATACGCAGATCCGTCCCCATGAGTAGATGGCATCCAGATAGCAAAAATCAGCAGGCTGACCAGCCCGTAGGCGCTGATGCCGGCAAAAACGTACAGGAAGCCATCGAGGGTATTGAGCTGGAAACGGGAGAAATAGGGGATTATTCTTGTAAAGAAAAACTGGTGCAGCACTACCGTCAAGGTGATGATCACCAGGCTAGCCGTCACCCCCTGACCACCCAGAATCAGATTAGCGATCTGTCCCGTTGTCACCCACAGAAGCAAGGCTGCTCCGGCCAGAATGAGCATCGCAATCAGCAGCATCTGATGCCGGGGCTCGCGCTGCTTTTCGTACAGCCCAGCCGTATGATAGAATACCTGCGCAAAGGCTTCGTAGCAGAGCAGAATAAGCAATACGCCTATGGTGTTCGTCAGCAGGTATAGCTTTCGGAATGCGGAAAATACTCTGAAACCTACTATGCCCTGAGAATCACGACGGAATTGCCATTCCAGTCTGAAATAACTGTACGCAAACAGGCTGCCTGCCACAAGCACTACGGTCAGCGCTGCCAGTAGGAGCGTGGTCGTTTCGAAGTTCTTTTCCCGGAGGCGCGGAAAAGTCAGGTAATGAAACACATACCAGGCGCTCACGAACAGTACCGCACCGGCTACGGTTGGAAAAATGACGCTTTGATTGTAATCGAACGTCAGGAGGTCTTGCAGAATGGTAGAGGTGCGAACGTTTTCCCTCTGAGCCACCAGGATATCGTGATTAAATCGGGCGGCGGTCTCAAACAGACGGCGCACTACGTAGGCAGTGGCTGCACTGAGAACAATCAGAAGTTCGTAGCGGCGGATGGTAGAGGTAGAGTACATAGTCGGGTAGTTTTTTGACCAAAACTAGGTACTCTTCCTACGCTGCGGTTGAAAATGACGTGAACACCCCCAAATGTGGTACGGGCGTCTCGCCCGTCTTTCATAAAAAGGCTTGGGCAATCAACGGACCAGAGCTTCTTTGGCTTATAAACTGTTATTCCTGTTTATGTGGCGTTTTACATAGACGGGCGAGACGCCCGTACCACAACCACATTACTCAGGCATCAGCATCCATGTCCGGTCGGCTACGGCCTTGATTTTATCTTTGGAAAAATAGACCGGGAAGTACTCATCCTTCGACCAGCGCTCGTACAAATCGCGGTAATGGTGATCATCGGGGTCCGCCGATTGGCCGGGCGTATTGATGCTCAGGGCTTTGTCCCAGTTTTCGGTATCCATCAGCATCCGGAACGACGCGCCGTGGGTTTGGTTGGCGCTGTTGCTGGTACTGTTTACGGTTTCGCCGTAGCCGCCGCGAGGCAGGGGGGCAAAGTCGATTTTCTTACGCATTTCGTCGCTCACCAGCGCGCTCAGCGGGTGTTTGATGGCGATGTGCTTATTGGCAGTCTGCCCGTACTGCCACTTACTTTGATCCCGGCCCAGGCGCTTGGCTAGTACCGCCAGCGTTCCCCGGAAAGTAGTTTGCAGCAATTCATCGCGCATTTTGATCGGCTCCTTCCCAAAGTCCGCCGGGGGTGTGATCAGGTAGTCCAGAAGGAGCTTGGTAGAAATTCGGCGTAGGTAGGCTTGGCCGACCTCTGGCACTACCCGTTTGTACACAGCGTCCCGAATCTGGTTTTCCCACTCGGCGTAAATGGCCGCGGCAATGGATTCGGGTGCTAGCTGGAAGTCCCAGGTTTTCAGGTACCCAATTGCTTCTTTCTCTTCCTTTTCCTCAAAATCTAGGCGCGTAAGCATCGGCACCAGCGAGCGGGCGGGTACCGATAGGTAATCTGTTTGGAGTTGGGTAAAGTCAAACAGGTTAAACCGCTTGCCGGAACCCAGTACTTCTTCAATGCGCTGCGCCCGGTAAGGGGTAGACCACTCCCAGCCGATGGCGTTTCGGAAGGGGAAATCCGGCGAGGTAAGGTTGTTGTTAGATCGGAAGAGCACACGTCTGAACTCCAGC
>CATMVR010000805.1 GCA_950075905.1 uncultured Persicitalea sp.
AAGGACTTCGCCGGGGCTTGAAATACGTTGAGTCAGGCCCGCTGGTACGATCCAGCTACCACGCCGAGCGCCATGTGAATGTACCGATATGACTTTTTGAAGTACTACTATTTTAGCATAAGCCCCTGTCTTACTGAAGACAAGGGCTTTTCATTTTACTCAAAATGGCTGGATTGGCCGCATGATCTGCCAGTGCTATGCCGCCCGTTACCAATAGCCATTAGCCATCTATGAAAAGATATGATTACATTATTGCGGGGGGCGGATTGGCCGGGCTAAGCCTGGCCTACTACATGAATCAGTCGGTACTGCGCAATAAGACCATTCTGATTATTGATAAGGAAGAGAAAAAAACAAACGACCGTACCTGGTGTTTCTGGGAAAAAGTCGGGGAAAGTAGCTTTGATCCTGTGGTATTCAGAAGGTGGAATGAAGTATACTTCTACGGCAGCAATGGCTTTGAGGAAAAGCTCAATCTGGGCCAGTATACCTACAAATGGATCAGGGGTATTGATTTTTATGACTACGTTCGGACCGAACTGGCGGGTAATCCCAATGTTACTTTTCTAAATGCGGCCATTGACCGCCTGACCGATACGTCGGATGGGGGCTTCGTCATCACTGGCGACGGGCAGTATATTGCCGACTATGTGTTTGATAGTATTACACCGCTGGATATGGAAAACCCCAAGCGGCACAACATGCTGCAGCATTTTAAGGGATGGGAAATCACGACTCCGCGGCCAGCCTTTGACCCGACTTGCCCCGTCATGATGGACTACCGGGTAGAGCAGGGGGGCGTGGGGGTGCGCTTTGGCTACGTGCTACCAGTATCAGACACCCGGGCTTTGGTGGAGTACACGCTTTTTTCTGACAAGCTCCTGGAACCCGCCGACTACGACCGCGAGCTGCATACCTACCTCCGCGACTTTCTTAAAATAGAGGATTTTACCATCGAAGATGAGGAGTTTGGAGTGATCCCGATGACCGACGAGCGCCCCAAAACTTCCAAACGCAACCACGTAATCCGGATCGGTACGTCGGGGGGCTACGTGAAGGCTTCTACGGGTTATGCCTTTAAACGGACGCAGCGTTTTACCCAGCAGCTGGTGACTGAACTGCTAACCAAAGGAAAGCCCCAACGCAGACAATGGACGCTGCGGCGCTGGTTTAAAGATTTGCAGGACAGTACCCTGCTCAATGTGCTGCTTAAAGGACGCTACCCCGGTGACGAGGTATTTACACGCCTTTACAAAAAGAATCCAACCCCGCGGCTTTTTGCCTTTCTGGATGAGGAAACCTCTTGGTGGGACGACCTGCGGGTGATGTCTACGGTACCGATCGGGGCGTTTATGCGGGGGCTGCTTGACGCGCTACTGAAGCGGTTCTGAAAAACCTGCGCCGCAGGCAAAATCTTATTTGGTTAATTTCCCAAAAAAATTCAATTTTGCAGCAGCATCCAGAAGCTTCGGCGGTGCGCCGCCCGGCGGCACACCACCCGGCAGAAGCGCCAACCGGGTCTGAACACCACGGTGGTAAATGAACGATGTGGGTTTGGTAAGTTGTGGTCACCAGGTACTCCCCTTGATCGACTTATCTCAAAAACCAAAAAAGTTCGTTGCTTTCGCCTCTTCCTGGATTCTGTGTCGTAATCGTATCAATCCAACTTAATTTTTTTCAACGTACCATCTATGCCCTATCTATTCACTTCGGAGTCTGTGTCGGAAGGACACCCCGACAAAGTGGCCGATCAGATTTCGGACGCCCTTATTGACAACTTCATGGCCTGGGACCCCAGCAGCAAGGTAGCCTGCGAAACCCTCGTCACCACGGGCCAGGTAGTACTGGCCGGCGAAGTAAAAACCAACACCTACCTGGACGTACAGAAGATTGCCCGCGAAGTGATTCGGAAAATCGGCTACACGAAAAGTGAGTACATGTTTGAAGCCAACTCCTGCGGGGTATTGTCGGCCATTCACGATCAGAGTGCAGACATCAACCAGGGCGTAGACCGCGCCGCTGAAAGCCAGGACTTCGAAGCCCGGGCCAATGCGCAGGGTGCCGGCGACCAGGGGATGATGTTTGGCTACGCCACCCGCGAAACCGAAAACTACATGCCGCTGGCCCTGGACCTGGCTCACAAGATTCTGAAAGAGCTGTCCAATATCCGCAACAACGAGCCCGAGCTGATTCCGTACCTGCGCCCCGATGCCAAGTCGCAGGTGACGATCGAGTACAGCGACGACAACGTACCCCAGCGTATCGATACCATTGTGGTATCTACCCAGCACGACGATTTCGATACGGAAGAAGCCATGCTCGCCAAAATTAAATCAGATGTGATCTCCCTTGTGATTCCCCGTGTGAAGGATACGCTGAAGCCAGAGCTGCAAAAGTTGTTTGAAGGAGAAATTACGTACTATATCAACCCTACCGGCAAGTTTGTGATCGGTGGGCCGCACGGCGATACGGGCCTGACAGGCCGTAAGATCATCGTGGATACCTACGGCGGTAAGGGAGCCCACGGCGGGGGGGCCTTCTCGGGCAA
>CATMVR010000806.1 GCA_950075905.1 uncultured Persicitalea sp.
CAGTAGTTAGATCTTTAATTGATATTTTCATAATGAGCAAAATTACAAAAATATTTACATCGCAACAAGTCTAATAGTAAAATAACCAGGCCCCGGCACCGCCACTTTTGTGTTGACCAGGTGCGCCGAAGCGATTTAATAAGGTATCTCGATTACCCTCTACACCAGCTCCATCACCACGTCATCCTCTTCGGGATAAGCCGTGCAGGTCAGTACCCAGCCCTGCGCCAGGTCGCGCTCGGTGAGCACATCATTGAGACTCATGCGGACGTTCCCAGAGCGGCACAGGGCCGCGCAGGTAGCGCAGCGCCCTCCCTTGCAGCTATACGGAATAGGTATACCCCGATCGAGCCCCGCCTGTAAGATGGTAGTATAGGCCGGGACCGGCAGAGTATGTTCCTGCCCCCGAAACCGGAGCAGAATCGTATGCGGCTCGGAGCGTTTGGGTGGGGGAGGAATGGTATCAATCACAAAATTTTCTTTTCTGATTTGTTCGCTTCCAAAGCCCATGAACAGCAGGGTGATCTCGACCGTACGCATGAGCTCAAAGGGCCCGCAGAGAAAAAACCGGGCGTCGGATTCCTGAAAATGGATTTTTTGCCCGACGATCCGTTCCAGCCGGGTATTATTGATGCGGCCCCGCGTGCCCGTCCACTCGTCGGTAGGTTGGCTCAGTACGTGCATGATTTCCAGCCGCTCCGGGTAGCGTTGTTGCCACTCTTCCAACTGCTCCCGGAAAATAATATCCCGCTCGCGGCGGCTGGCGTACAGCAGCGTCACGCGGCTCTCCGGCTCAAACGTCAATACGTATTTCAGAATCGAAAACAGGGGAGTAATGCCGCTCCCGGCCCCAATCAGTACGATGTCGCGCGGCCTGTTTTCGGGCGCCGGGTCTGGTGTAAACCGTCCGGCGGGGGGCAGGGCTTTGAGGCAGGTACCTTCCTGCACCTGACTGTGCCAGTAGCGCGATATTTCACCGTTGGCTACCCGCTTGACAGTTATGGCTAGCCGGGCATCCACGCCCGGTGCCGAACTCATGGAGTAGGAGCGCCGCACTTCGTGCCCCACCGGGGTAGAGATACCCGGCAGCAGAAAGGTCAGAAACTGACCGGGCTGGTAGTGGACCGGCTGGCGATCAACATTTTCAAAAACGTAGGTACGGGTATCGGCGGTTTCGGGAATAATTTTTTTGACGCAAAGATTCACCGTAGTTTCCTGCATAATTTACTATTTTTAGTGAGTAATATTATACTGTGTTGTTTGTCCGGGACGTTCTGAGTTTGTCTTTCCGGGGCACAAGTTTAGCCATATAAGGTAGGTAAACGGCTTTTAATCCTTAATATAAGTATAAAACCGGAACCGGAAGAAACAAAACATTTCGTAACAGCTGGGGTGAACGAGAGTTATAAAGCATATTCCGATCAGAAGTTAGTGGACATCATGTGTACACAGGATGATGAGTGGGCTTTTGATGAGTTATATCACCGCTATGTGGAACAACTGCTCCATACCGCCGCCCGAAAAACGGGCGATGGGGCCGTGGCCGAAGATCTGGTGCAGGAGCTATTTGTGAAATTCTGGCTCAACCGCCACAAACTGAATATTCAAAAATCATTGCCGGCTTACCTGCATGGCATGCTGCGCAATTACGTCGTTACGTACTACTACAAAGAACAGCAAAAGCAACCGGAGTCCCTTGATACCCTGGTGGGGATTGCCGACGAAAAAACCTCCGAGCAGATTCAGTACGACATTCTGAATGATCTCTACGAGCAGTCGTTGCTCAAACTTCCCGAAAAATGCCGTCAGGTATTTCTGCTCAGCCGCAAGGGGTACAGCCTCCGCGAAATTGCCCGTACCCAGAATATTTCGGAGAAAACCGTGGAGGCGCATATCAGCAAAGCCCTGCGAATACTACGTATCGAGATGAAAGATTACATTGCTTTTGCTCTGATAACCAGTCATCTGCCATCATTTCTTTAAGTTTTTTTGAAAAAAAGTTCTGACCGACTAAGGGATATGGGCGCTTGCTACTGACTGTAAGGTAGAGGCTTGTATTAATCCGGGGGATTTTTTGATAAAACGATGAAGAAGAGTATACCACCTGCTGACCTGCTCCAAAGGTACATCACAAATACCTGCACCGAGGAAGAGCGCCGGGCAGAAGGCCACGAGATCGACGACGACGAACGCGCGCTGATGGCGCAGGCCTTGTCCGAGAACTCGGTGATCGTGGCTCAGATGACGCCGTTCTTCGAAACCGACGACGCGGCGAAAGGCTAGGTCAGGCCGCCCGCGCCTCGGCCAGCGTGATCGCCTCGAAGGGACGCAACACCTGGTATCCGGCGCGGTGATGTTCCGGCAGCAGGGCCTGCGGGCAATCCACCAGCAGGGTCGCCCGCAGCCGGTCGCGTTTGCGGCGCAGGCGTCCGGCATAGAGGCTTTCCATCGCGGCGTCGGCGGCGATCAGCGCTTCGTGACCCGGCAGCAGCAGGTGGCTGTACCTGATCAGCCGGTGGCCCGTTTCATAGACCGCGGCGAACCCG
>CATMVR010000807.1 GCA_950075905.1 uncultured Persicitalea sp.
GAAAAAGGTCTGCAAACGGTAACCGAATTGGGAGAAGCCGCGTTCTACGGCCCCAAGCTCGATTTCATGGTGCGGGATGCCCTGGGGCGCAAGTGGCAGCTGGGTACCATTCAGGTAGACTATCAGCTACCGCAGCGTTTCAATCTCGAATATATTGGCTCTGACAACCAGAAATACCGGCCGGTGATGATTCACCGGGCGCCGTTTGGCTCCATGGAGCGGTTCATCGCCATTTTGATTGAAAATACCGCCGGGCAGTTTCCACTCTGGCTCTCTCCCGATCAGATCGCAATCTTACCCATTTCGGAAAAGTACTCCGACTACGCCGATGAAGTTTTCTTTGCCTTACAAGACCAGGACATCCGGGGCTTTGTGGATCATCGCGATGAAAAAATTGGGCGGAAAATCCGCGATGCGGAAGTCACCAAGGTACCTTTCATGCTGATAGTGGGAGAAAAAGAACAGAGCGAGCAGAAAGTGTCAGTCCGAAAAAAAGGCGAGGGGGATCTGGGCTCGATGAGTATGGAAGAATTTTCGGTCCTTTTTCAGAAAGAAATAAAAAATAATTTTGCCAACTTCTGATTTTTTTCTTATAATTATTTCGTATTGGCACTAATTTAGTGTCGCCAATGTTTCAAATACTAGTTTTTTAACCTTATAAAACCATTTTTTCACAAAACACCAGCTTATGGCATTAAGACCCCCACGCTCACGCGGCAGATTAAGAGTACCTGAAGAACCATACAAAATAAACGAACGCATCACCGCCCGGGAAGTACGAATGGTAGGTGACAACGTAGAACAAGGTGTTTTTGACATCAACAAAGCACGGGCTATGGCCGAAGCGCAGGGCCTCGACCTGGTAGAAATAGCTCCAACTGCTACCCCGCCCGTTTGTAAAGTCGTTGATTACTCCAAGTTCAAGTATGAGCAAAAGAAAAAGCAGAAGGAAATAAAAGCTAAAGCTCAGAAAGTAGTCATCAAGGAAATTCGTTTCGGTCCCAACACCGACGATCACGACTTTGACTTCAAACTCAAACACGCTATGGGTTTTCTCAAAGAAGGATCCAAGGTAAAAGCCTACGTGCATTTTGTAGGTCGTACTATTGTCTTTAAAGAACGTGGGGTAAATTTACTTAATAAGTTTTCGGAAGCATTGGCCGATTACGGTAAGGTTGAAATGGAACCCAAACTGGAAGGAAAGCGAATGACAATTATCATCGCTCCGCTACCTCCAAAAAAATAAATTTGTAGAAAAAGCTACTTCAATACGTTCGGCTGGTCTGAAAAGCACCGGCTGAACTTTTTTTTTAGCCTGAAAGATGGTATTTTTGCGGGCTGTTTTATTTTAAATCACTTTTAAGACTCATTAGTTATGCCTAAAATGAAAACAAATTCTGGTGCCAAGAAGCGTTTCAAGCTGACGGGTACTGGCAAAATCAAGCGGAAGCACGCTTTTCACAGCCACATCCTGACCAAGAAGTCAACCAAGCGCAAGCGCAATCTGGTAAAGACTGGTCTGGTAGATGAAACCAACGAAAGACGTATCTTCTCCCTGCTGGCAATGAATTAATTCATTGTCGCCCTTTATTTTTTTGGTTTAAGTTTCCACCCGATTGTCGGTAAACAAGACTTGCCACTGGCAGGCACCGGCCGTCAAAAAACAACAACAGTATGCCACGTTCAGTAAATCACGTCGCGTCACGTGCAAGACGCAAGAAAATCATCAAGATGGCCAAAGGGTACTTTGGTCGTCGGAAAAACGTTTGGACCGTAGCCAAGAACGCCGTTGAAAAAGCGATGGGCTATGCGTATATCGGTCGCAAGCATAAGAAAAGAAACTTCCGGGCACTGTGGATTCAGCGTATCAACGCTGGCGCCCGTCAGCATGGACTTTCCTACTCAGTATTGATGGGTAAGCTCAACACGAGCGGCATCGAGCTGAATCGAAAAGTACTGGCCGACCTGGCCATGAACCACCCGGATGCCTTCAAGGCAATCGTCGAGAAAGTAAAGTAAAACAGCAACCCTCGCCCCGGCGGGGGTTTTTTATTTCTCCTCTATTCCCTTTTTGCCAAGTTACTTTTTCAGTATATTGAAGTCTGAATAGTAACAAACATTTCGTAAACCTTTACCTACCCTATCATGCTAGATCAACTACTGGGACTTATTCAGGATCATTCACAGGAAGCCGTTGTCAAAAATCCTGCTGTGCCCGACCAACACAACAATGATGTCATGCAAACCATGATGGGCTCCATTATGGGTGGCTTGCAACAGGAAGCACAAAGCGGCAACATGAGTGGTCTGATTGGCCTTCTATCCGGGCAGTCGGTGAAAGGAGAAAGCGCAGGAGTCATGAACAATCCCATTGTTTCTAATATCGCTACCAATGCAGTACGGGGTATCATGGAAAAGTTTGGTATCTCTGGCACAGCCGCCAATGGTATCGTTGCTTCCGTATTACCTATGGTTATGAGTAGCCTGATTGGCAAAATCAGCAATCCCAACGATAACAGCATTGACTTCAACGAACTGCTGGG
>CATMVR010000808.1 GCA_950075905.1 uncultured Persicitalea sp.
AACCGTTCAAAATCCAGACCGATCAGGGCGTACATTCTTTTGGGTATGGCACTCTGCTGATACCGGTGCAGCTGCAGCCACAGGGGGTAGATTCTCTATATGAAAACCTCAAAGAAATAGCAACAAATACAGGAGTCAGATTTTATGCGGTGAATTCGGGGTATAGCGCCGAAGGAATTGGCCTCGGAAGCAATCAATTTCAGGCGGTTTCGCTCCCCAAAATCCTGATGCCCATTGGGGCCGGTACCAGTCAATACGAGGCCGGAGAGGTGTGGTTCATGCTGGACCAGTACGTGGGCATGCCCATTACCAAGGTAGAAATGGCCCAGCTGAATGGCGTGGATCTCTATAAGTATGATGTGTTGGTAATGGTGAACGGGCAATATTCGGCGGACAAGGGTTTTGTGGATAAAATCAAAAACTGGGTGGCAGCCGGAGGTACGCTCATCACGTTTAAAGCGGCCTCGGAGTGGGCCATAAAAAACAAAATTGCCAACGAAAAGCTACGCCCCCTGAAAGACAGCACGCAGGTACTGCCCCGCATGAGCTACGAAGATGCCACGGCCAACGAGGGCTCCAAACTTACGGGCGGGGCCATTTTTCAGGCCGACCTTGACCTGACACATCCGCTGGCGTACGGCTACAAGGACCGTAAAATAGCGTTGTACCGCAACAGCAACACCCTGCTGGAGGTATCCAAAAACCCCTACGCAACGGTGATTCAGTACGACAAAAACCCGCTGCTTAACGGGTATGTACACCCGGCTACCCTGAAAAAAATTGCGGCTTCGGCGGGGTTAATTACCCAAAACCACGGCAAAGGCTCGCTGATTTTGTTTTCGGACAATCCGAATTTCCGGGGTACCTGGCTGGGTACATCAAAGCTTTTTTTCAACGCGCTGTTTTACGGAAAGACTATCTCTGTTCCGGCCATTGGCCAGCATCAGGAATAAAGCCGGAATCCGCTGTCAGGGTGCGATTAACACAAATTAATCTGTGTTAATCTACACTTTGGCTCGATTTTCGCATATATTTAGGGGTTAAAATAGACCAACTGGTTGCGGGGTGCTATTATTTCGGGTAGCACCCTACCCCTTGCTAATTATCAGTTATCTGCTCCCATTCTGCTTCAATAGTATGGGATGCTGGGAAGATGTGCGAGGTTGCAATCATTAATTTATTGGATATGACGTTATGAGGATAAATCCCTGCGGAATTGTGAGCATGATAAAAAAAGGAACCCTACTATTGGTTTGCCTGCTGATTTACTCGGCCACTCAGGCACAGGATAATCTTTGGGCGTCCAAAATTCTGGGCTACTCTTCTGAATACCGACCGGGTCCCTACGGCAAAGAGTTTAGGGCCATTCAGATTCTGGGGCGTCCCAACAAATTACCCGACATTGGAAAAAGCCCCTGCGCGTGGTCGCCAGCCCTGGCCAATTCCGTCAACGAGGAGTGGATCAAAGTTGGATTTGATAAAACCATTCCGCTGCGTCAGGTAGCCATTGCCGAAAATTTCAACGCCGGTGCCATTGTACGGGTGTACGCCTACAACGATAACGGCGATGAAACTCTCTTGATCGAAAACTCAATTACCCCCACCAAAGAAATCGGCAAGATGACGTACATCTTCCCGGCAGACTCGACCATCCGGGCCAACGCCATCAAGGTGGTTTTGCAACCCTCGCGCGTGATTGGCTACAATCAGATCGATGCCATCGGCATTTCATCTTCCACAGCTCCCATTAAAGCCGAAATTCTGGTTTCAAAGGAAGCACCCAAAGATCTTCAAAAAGAGAATCTGGGCAAGACCGTCAACTCCAAAGGGCAGGAAGTAGCCCCGGTAATTTCTCCCGATGGCCGGATGCTTTTTTTTACCCGCAGCAAATTCCCCGGCAACATGGGCTCTCCCAACCGGCAGGATGTGTGGGTGTCGAGCCTTGACAATGGCAATAACTGGACCGAGGCCGTCAATATGCGGGCGCCTATCAACAACGAGGGCGACAACGCCATTACGGGTATTTCACCAGACGGCAAGACGGTGTATCTCATTAATGTCTACAACAAGGATGGCAGCATGTCAAACGGGCTATCCAAGTCCGTCAGGACGCGAGAGGGATGGTCTTTCCCCAGCGAATGCCGCATCAAAAATCACTATAACGATCACGACAAGAACTTTACCGAATTTGCGATTTCGTCCAAAGGCAAAGTGCTGATTTTATCTGTACAGCGCCGCGATACCGAAGGAAATAAGGATTTGTACGTTTCGTTTTTGCAACCTGACGACGTGTGGTCCGAACCCAAGCACATGGGCACGGTAATCAATACGCCCGACTACGAGGGGTCACCTTTCATTGCCTCCGACGATAAAACCCTTTATTTTACCTCGGCCGGCTTCAGTGGCTACGGCAACGGGGATATATTTGTATCCCGCCGCCTCGACGATACCTGGACCAACTGGTCGGTACCAGAAAACCTGGGGCCCAACATCAACACACCTCAATGGGATGGATACTTCAACATTCCGGCTTCGGCGGATT
>CATMVR010000809.1 GCA_950075905.1 uncultured Persicitalea sp.
CCTCCTCGTGTTCCACTACCACTACGGTATTGCCCAGGTCGCGGAGGTTTTTCAGGGAATTAATGAGGCGCACGTTGTCGCGCTGATGCAGACCAATACTCGGCTCATCCATGATATAGAGTACCCCCGTGAGCTGCGTGCCGATCTGCGTAGCGAGACGGATGCGCTGGGCTTCGCCGCCCGAAAGGGTACGGAGGGCGCGGTTGAGGGTGAGGTAATCCAGGCCCACGTCGAGCAGGAAGCCCACGCGCTTGCGAATCTCTTTAAGTACCTCATGGGCAATGATCTGCTGCCGGTTTTCGAGACGACCTTCCAGGCCTTCCAGCCAGTTGGCCAGCTCACGGATATCCATCTCGGCCAGGGTGGCAATGTTGCTGCCATCGATCATAAAGTGCAGCGACTCCTGCCGCAGGCGGCCGCCGTTGCACTCAGGGCAGGTCCGGATCACCATAAAGTCTTTGAGCCAGTCCTGAATTTTCTCCGTCCCGTTTTCCTGCTGCCGTTTCAGAAAATTGATGATGCCGTCAAACTTGGTATCCCACTCCGTACCGGGGTACTTCTTGGAGGGTACGGGCACGGGCTCGTCGCTGCCGTAGAGTACCAGTTCCAGGGCCTCGGGCGGAAACTTCTCGATGGGGGTACTCAGGTTGACTTTATACTTTTTGAGCAGCACTTCCAGCTGCTTGAATATCCAGGCCTCGCGGTACTCGCCCATGGGCGCTATACCGCCCCGGCTGATGCTCAACGAGCGGTCGGGAATGATAGAGTCCTCGGTGATTTCTTCTACCACGCCCATGCCCTGGCAACTGGGGCACCAGCCGTAGGGCGAGTTGAACGAAAAGCTATTGGGGGCCGGATCATCGTAGCTCACACCCGACTCGGGGTCCATCAGGTTTTGGGAAAAGTACTGGGCCTGGCCTTTGGCGTCCATCACCATCATAGCTCCCTTGCCCTGTTTCAGGGCCGTAGCCACCGACTGGCTCAGCCGAAACCGCTCCGTGGCTTTGGGTACCACGCGGTCTACCACAATCTCGATGTCGTGTACCTTGTAGCGGTCGAGCTGCATCTTGGGCACAATGTCCTGCACTTCGCCGTCTACCCGTACCTTGGTGTAGCCCAGCCGGGCTATCTGCACAAACAGCTCGCGGTAGTGGCCCTTTCGGCCTTTCACGGCAGGAGCCAGCAGGGGGGTTTTCTGCCCCTCAAACTGGCTCATGATCTGGTCGATGATCTGATCCTGCGACTGCTTGATCATCGGTCGCCCGGTTACGTAGGAGTAAGCCGTACCCGCCCGGGCGTACAGCAGTCGGAGGAAGTCGTAAATCTCCGTCACGGTGCCCACCGTAGAGCGGGGGTTGCGGGAAGTGGTTTTCTGCTCGATGCTGATTACCGGCGACAGACCGCTGATCTTGTCCACGTCGGGGCGCTCCATTTCACCGATGAAGCCCCGGGCGTAGGAGGAGAAGCTTTCCATGTAGCGGCGCTGCCCTTCGGCGTAGATGGTGTCAAAGGCCAGCGACGACTTGCCGCTGCCGCTTATGCCCGTGACGACTACGAGCTGGTTTCGCGGGATGTTGACATCAATATTTTTAAGATTATGCTCGCGGGCGCCCTGCACCTCGATCTGATCGTAGCCCGTGAGGTCTTTACTAGTGTCTGGTTTCAAAATATGCTGGTCAGTAGGTTTGACTTTCGGTAGAAATTGCGGTGTATTTAACCAAGTCTAAACGCTAAAAATAGGGGATCAGTTCGGCAAACTTAGTATTTACTGATATACCCCTGTCAGCCCTAATCCTACGAACCCCATTTTAGTACACAGATTGATTAATTGTACTTTTTTTCTATGAGGCAACTTGTTAAAATACCATTAATAATGATATTTTCATTACCACTAGTTTTTTGGAGCATTCAAAGAAAAATATTCATTAAATTTTCATTGAGCGATGGTTAGAGAAGACTCTATTTCCTACTTTCACATCAGATTCAATATCCTCATTTCTATCAAATCATTTACTTATAATAACAACAGGGCTTTATGAGAAAAAGTGTACGGGTTACAGCCCAATGGGCTGTTATTATGCTGCTTGCGGTAAGCAGTTTTGTTGCACAGGCGCAGGAGCGCCGAATCACGGGCAAGGTGTCCTCCTCTTCTGACAATCAGGGACTACCGGGTGCCAACGTACAGGTAAAGGGTACTACCGTCGGAACAGTTACGGACGCGGATGGACAATTTGCTTTAAATGTTCCGGGAAACGATGCGGTATTGGTAATTTCCTCCATAGGGTTTTCAAAATTGGAAGTGCCGGTTGGAAATAAGAGCACCATTGATGTAACACTGACCGAGGATGTAAAAAGTCTGAGCGAAGTAATCGTAACAGGCTATGGTTCACAGTCTAAGAGGGATATTACCGGCTCAGTAGCAACCATCAACACAGAGCAACTCCTCTCGGTACCGGCCACGAACCTGGCTCAGGCTATGCAGGGCCGGGTTGCGGGGGTAACGGTCGGAAACGACAACTCTCCCGGTGGTGGCGTCATGGTA
>CATMVR010000810.1 GCA_950075905.1 uncultured Persicitalea sp.
TCACCGCGGCATTGGTGTCACCGATACGTTTTGGTGCCCGCCCGGCGGGGGTATCCAGTTTGCCGAAACGGCGCACGATGCTTTGGTACGGGAGTTTGACGAAGAGACCGGGCTTGCCATCAAACCCGGACCGCTCTTGTTTGTCAACGAGTTTATGCAGCCGCCCCTGCACGCCATGGAGTTGTTTTTTGCCACAGAAATAGTAGGAGGGGAGCTGCGGATGGGTATTGACCCGGAGATGTCAGAAAACAATCAGATCATCACCGAGGTTGAGCTCATGACTTTTGAGCAGATCAAAGCCTCCCCCGCCGACGAAGTACACAGCCTCTTTCGCTACTGTAACTCGATGGAAGATGTATTTTCACTGCGGGGCTATTTGCACACCGGATATGAACCATGACTCGACTATGCCAGTAATGACCGAAAATCAAATGACTCCTACGGTGAAAGTATCTCAGGATTCTTTTGATAGTAGGCGTATAGCTCACTGTACGCTCTGTATCGAAATCGACGACTCGCGCTTTCGTTTTTGTTTTGTGGAGGAAGAAATCAAGCAGTGTGTTTGGCTGGAAGACTACGCCTTCGATACATTTCTGAACGCCCGTGAGTACCTGGAAACCCTGAAATCACTGGTGAGTGAGCATCCGTTTTTATCGTCGGATCAGTGGAAGGACATCCGGGTGTCGGTCAATACCCACGAGTTTACGTTGATACCGGTGCCGCTGTTTCGGAAAGAATACGCGGCTGACTACCTGCAACTTGCCACGGGATGGCCCGTACAGCCCGAAAGCCGCGTGCATTATCAGCTTTTGCCGGCCATTCAGGCCAATTCGGTGTTCAGCGTACCGAATGCCTGGTCAGATTGGCTTATGAATCAGTACCCTTTGCAGAATATCGAGTTTTTTCACCTGACGAGTCCGCTTATTGTGGGAGCTTTGGTCAGTCACACCGAGTACGGTGCCGATCGGCTGTTGACGATACATCTGGAACAGAATTATTTCACGATGGTGGTGACGGTACAGCAACAGCTCCTATTTTGTAATCGGTTTCCGTACCAAACTTCCTCTGAGCTAACCTACCTGATCCTTTTTAGTCTAAATCAGCTTCAGGTTTCCTCCGATGACATAAAGGTGAAGCTTTACGGGGAAATTACGCAATACTCCGAATTATATACCGAATTGGCTAAGTTTCTGCCTGAACTTAGCTTCGGTAAAAACCCAACTCCCCTACATTATATTGAAAATTTTGAGGATATCCCCGAGCATCGATACTTTGGACTGCTGAATACTTTTCTGCTCGCCTGAACCTACCCCCCTTCTCCCATGAAAAGAATCGCCCTGTTTCCCGGCTCCTTTGATCCGTTTACCAAAGGACATCAGGATATTGTACTACGAGCCCTAAATCTGTTTGACGAAGTAGTGATTGGTATCGGCAACAATGCCAACAAGAAGAGGTATTTTCCGCTGGATGACATGAAATACCACATCGAGAGAAGCTTTGAGGAGCATTCAAACGTGAAAGTAATTACGTACGACGACCTGACTGCCCGTATCGCCCGGGAGTTGGGAGCCCGTTTTTTGCTACGGGGACTGCGCAATACCACTGATTTTGAGTACGAAAACGGTATTTCGCAGGTAAACCGGTTTGTGTACGAAGAAATAGAAACAGTTTTTTTAATTACCTCCCCTCATCTCGCTCCGATAAGTTCCAGCATCATCCGCGATTTGCACCGTTACGGGCAAAATGTGAACGAGTTTTTGCCGTATTCCCTTACGGATACGATCAAGGATTAGCCAGGTTTCTTTTCTCAGTGGCCAGGGCGGCTTTTTCGGGGTCGTACTTTACAAAAAAGTTGATCCAGATAATTCGCGCCGTTCTAAACAGCACGGGAAGCAGGACAATAATGGCGGGAATAAGAACAGCCAACACGTAGTAAATGTCTACATTGAGCAAAATCACGAAGCCGACAAAAGAAATAACCGTAAGTGCTACCGATAAGGCATAACTTACGTACATAGCTCCTATGTAGAACCCAGGCTCCCGTAGAAACGACTCCCCGCAGTACTGGCAGTACTCGTTTATTTTATCAAAATTCTTTAAGTCGTAGGGATTATTAGTCTTGAAAAATGAGCCCACGTTGCATTTGGGACAGGTATTGGTGGCAATGCTGTATACTTTTGATCCTTTAAACATATTCTCAGAGTTGGGACGTGGCTAATTTGCTTCTCTTTGGATGTACTTTTCGATTACCTTGTGGAGATCCCTGGCGTTGAGGTAGCCCGATTGCCGCCACTTTATTTGCCCCTTTTGAAAAACCATCAGCGTAGGAACACCCTGTATTTTGTATTGCGCGGCAGCTTTGGGATTCTTGTCTACATCTATTTTCAAGATACGCGCCTTACCTTCCAGGCGGCGGGCCACGTCTTCCAGTACCGGCTTCATCATTTTGCAGGGGCCGCACCACTCCGCGTAAAAGTCTACCAGCACTGGTTGCTCAGATTGTATTATTTCTTTGAAATTTGCCATAGTCTATTCAGTTTT
>CATMVR010000811.1 GCA_950075905.1 uncultured Persicitalea sp.
CTGTCTCAACCAGATGGGTGAGCTCAGTGACGACGAACTCGCCACTTACTACCTGGATGGCACCTCGCTTCCAGCCCATCCCGCCCCCAAGCAGTATTCTGGCATTCCCTTTGCCACGGGTTCGCTCGGGCACGGTCTTCCCATAGCTACCGGCATAGCGCACGCCGCCAAAATACGGGACGAGGATAGCTATGCGTATGCCTTGCTTTCGGATGGCGAAACCAACGAAGGTACCACCTGGGAAGCAGCCCATTTTGCCATGCAGCATAAGCTGGATAACCTGTTTATGTATATTGACAAAAACGGCCTGCAGGGATTTGGCACCACGGCCGAGGTATTGGGCGACACCGCCGACCCCGCCAAATGGAGGGCTATTGGGTTTGAAACCATCGAAATTGACGGGCATGATATTAAGGAAATACATACTACGCTCAATTCGCTGAAAGAGCATAAAAATGGCCTACCCAAAGCCATTATTGCCCATACCATAAAAGGAAAGGGCGTACAGTACATGGAAAACAAACTGGAATGGCATTATCTCCCGATGAATCCGGAACAGTACGAAGCCGCACAACACGAAATAAGGGAGCGATATCTTACCACTTTGACCAATGCCTGAGCAATCTTTGCCCTACCACGATAAAATCAACAAACTCAAAGGGCCCATCTTCGTATTCGGTGCCAGTGGTTTTATCGGAGTTAACCTTTTTAACGAAATATTCAAAGTCCGCAACGATTGCTACGCACTGACGCACGATGCCACCAAGGCGTGGCGGCTGAAAGCGCTGGGCATTCCGTACGAAAATGTGGTACACTGCGATATTCTTTCGAATAATTCGGTGAAGGAGGTATTCGAAAAGTACCAGCCCAAAACCATCTTCAACCTCGCTGCCTATGGTGCGTATAGCAAGCAGAGCAACGTAAACCTGACCTACGAAACCAACGTACTGGGCACGGTGAATCTGCTGCAGAACTGCACCCCGGACATGGCGTACATCCACGCCGGTAGCAGCTCCGAGTATGGCTTCAACTGCACGGCCCCCAGCGAGGAAGACCGCGTGGAGCCCAACAGCCACTATGCTGTATCGAAAGTGTCGGCGGCCTACCTGCTGGAATTTTACGCCAAAGTGCATCAGCTCAATACGCTGAACCTGCGGCTGTATTCTATCTACGGCTACTGGGAAGAACCCGACCGGCTCATGCCCCGCCTGATCGAAAAAGCCCGGCAGGGTACCCTGCCCTCGTTTGTGTCTCCCGACATCAGCCGCGATTTTGTGTTTATAGACGATTGCCTCGATGCTTTTATGACTTCCGCCCTGGGAGTCAACGCGAGTAACCGCGGGAAGTCGTACAATGTAGCAACTGGCAAAAAAACAACCATCGGTGAGCTGGTAGAAACCACCCGGTCGCTGTTTGAGCTGGAAGTCAAGCCCGAATGGGGCAGCATGACCAACCGCAAATGGGACCTGGCCGACTGGTACGGCGACCCCTCCGCCATTGAAAAAGACCTGGGCTGGAAGGCTACCACTCCGTTGGATACTGGTCTGGCTAAATTTAAAGCCTGGCAGGACGAGGTTGGCTACGAATCTTTCGTGATTCCGGCCTTCGAGAATCCTTACCTCAACCCGGTCATTACGGCCATAGTAGCCTGCTACAAAGACGCGCAAGCCATTCCGTTTATGTATGAGCGGTTGGTGAAGACCTTTAATGAGCTGAAAGTACGTTACGAAATTATCTTCGTGAATGATAACTCGCCGGATAACCAGGAGGAAGTCATTGATGCCCTGTGCGAAAAAGACCCCAACGTGGTGGGGATCAGCCACTCCCGAAACTTTGGCTCGCAGGCAGCCTTTCTTAGCGGGATGGAGATCGCAACGGGAGACGCCGTGGTACTCATGGACGGCGACCTGCAAGACCCGCCCGAGATTATCCCAGACTTTTTTGCCAAGTGGCAGGAAGGCTATGATGTGGTCTACGGCGTGCGGGTACAGCGCGAGATGAAGCCGCAGATTCACTTTTTTTATAAAACTTTCTACAAAGTTTTCCAGAACCTAAGCTACGTACCTATCCCGCGCGACGCCGGCGACTTTTCAATGATCGACCGGAAAGTGGTAAAGGAATTGGTAGAGCTACCCGAAACAGAACAGTTTCTACGGGGACTCCGGGCATGGGTTGGTTTTAAGCAAACGGGGGTACCCTACGTGCGGCCCGAGCGGATGTTCGGGGTTTCTACCAACAACTGGCGCAAAAACATCTGGTGGGCCAAGAAAGCTATTTTCTCGTTCAGTTTTGCGCCGCTGGAACTGATGAGTTACGCCGGATTTTTACTCACCGGACTGTCATTTATCGGTATTCTCTGGCAGATATTTGCCAAGATATTCCTCTACCCGGAAACCCCCAGGGGCTTTTCCACGGTCATTGTACTGGTCATATTTTTTGGGGGACTTACCATTCTGGGCATATCCTTTTTAGGGGAATATATTGCCAAGATTTTCGAAGAGACTAAGAAAAGACCTAAATTTATCCGCACCCGGATA
>CATMVR010000812.1 GCA_950075905.1 uncultured Persicitalea sp.
TGACCGCAATATTTTTGGCCAGAACGACCGCGACCAGTACTATACCTCCAAAATGGGCGTAATGGGATTAACCTACAATCAACCCCTCAATAAATCTACCTTTTTTCGGGCTACTCTGGCAACTTCTACTACCATTCAGGACGCCAACCACGATTACCTGTTTCTGGACAAGGACGACGAAGGACGCCCGCGCGTAGAAAATGAGCGCTTTGTAATTAATGGCAAAACCCCCATTCTCGACTACCGTTTCAGTGAAACCAGAGTATCGGCGGTCGCTTCGCTGAACCATAAATTCAGCGTGCGGTCTACCCTGAAAGTGGGGATTAACACCGATTTGTTCAATTTCAAGGCCTTTGACAGTACCCGCGTCTTTACCGATGCGGCCAACACACAGCTGGGTGCGTGGCGCTCCCGCTGGGATGCCAACGAGACCTTTGTGCAGTTGCAACCCTATGTACAGTGGAAGTACTTCCTGTCTGATAAGCTGACGCTTAGCCTGGGCGCGAGCAGCCTGTACAATTCCATCAATACCAACAGCTTTTCGCCCATCGAGCCTCGTGCCGGCCTGGCCTGGGACCTGCCCAACCGGCAGAAGCTAACCTTTGCTACGGGACTCCACAGCCAGCTGATGCCAACCTACACCTATTTTTACGGCGAAAATCTGTCGGCTAGTCCCGGGACTTCTGACCTGCTCAACCGCGACGTAGGGCTTACCAAAAGCTTGCACTGGGTAACCGGATACAGCCGTTTGCTGGCGCAGAATATGCGTTTCCTGGCCGAAATATACTACCAGCACCTGTTCAATGTGCCGGTTGAGGCCGCTCCCGGCAGCTCCTTTACTATTCTGAATTCAGGCTCGGCTTTCTCCCGTATTTTTCCTGGCAAGCTGGTCAACGAAGGCATTGGGCGCAACTACGGCGTGGAGTTTACGCTGGAAAAGTTCTTCAGTAATAGCTACTACTTCCTGGTCACCACTTCGCTGTTTGACTCCAAATACCAGGCCAATGACGGCGTATGGCGAAATACCGACTTCAACGGTCGCTACGCGTTCAATGCCTTATTCTCAAAGGAATTTAAGATCCGGGAGCGTTCGCGCTTCAACATCGGCGCCAAGTTTGCGGCCATCGGCGGGCGCTGGTACGGTCCTGTCAATGCGGAGGCCTCCCGGGCGCAGCAGGAGATTATCTTTCAGGATGCCGGGCGCAATACCCTGCAATTTGCCCCCTATCGCCGCTTCGACATCAAAACCGAGTACAAAATCAACCGCGCCGGCCTGACGCACACCATCGCCGTAGACCTGGTGAACGTACTTGGTATTCAGAACCAGCTATCGCTAAGTTACGCCCCGCAACCCGATGGCTCGTTTATCAAGCAGGAGTACCAGCTGGGCTTTCTGCCGGTGTTTTACTACCGGGTTGATTTTTGAGGGGGGCTTTTTCGCACAGTTGTTCTGATACCATTTTCGTCGGTAGGTAGAGGGAAAGAAAACTTGTACAATTATCTGGAATAAGGCAGAATTTAATTACCGAAAGCATAATTTTGGCCTTTTCTTACAAAAACACATGCATAGTTCGGGCAAACGATACTTTCCAAATTTAAATGCCATCCGTAGTATAGCTGCTTTTATGGTACTGTTTCACCACATTGAGCAAGCTAAAAATGCTCTAGGTATCGCTAACATATACCATCTGTCTATCGTGAAGCATGCCGGCCGACTAGGGGTAGGACTTTTCTTTGTTCTGAGTGGCTTTCTGATTACTTTTTTGTTGCTACAAGAAAAAACTAATCACGGAAGTATTTCTACCAAGATGTTTTACATGCGGAGGGTATTCCGGATATGGCCCATATACTTTCTGATCATAGGGTTGTCTTACTTCGTTTTTCCCTACGTGGATTTACTGGCCTACCCCGGGGCCAATGCGAATGTATTTGCGGATTACGGAAAACGTCTTTTCTTTCTATCGCTTGTGTTGCCAAATTATGCCTTTGTGCTTTACGATTTGCCCTACTGGTGCGCACAGGCCTGGTCAATCGGCGTGGAGGAGCAATTTTACTACCTATGGCCGTGGCTTATTAGGTATCCCAAAAAAAGTCTGCCGATATTCCTGCTCTTTCTGGCCCTTACGAGCGGATTGCTGTATCTGGGGCTGCAAACGAAAGACGCCAATCCCGTGCAGCAAATCCAGATTATTGGCACATTCATAGGTCAGTTTCGGATACAGATCATGGCCGTGGGTGGTTTTTTTGCCTACCTGGTTTTTTCTGAAAACTCAAAAGTGCTGGATGTTCTGTTCCGGCGGGAAATACAGATTGGCGTATACCTGTTTACGGTGGCTCTGTTTTTGTCGGGTATTCATTTCCCGGCATTTATGGAAGCGTACTCCCTGCTGTTTGGGTACTTTATCCTCAACCTCTCTTCCAACCCGCGCAGTATTATCAATTTTGAGGGTAAGTTTCTGAATTATAGCGGCAAAGTCTCCTACGGCCTGTACCTGTACCACGTAGTGGCGCTGGTATTGGTTTTGAATATACTC
>CATMVR010000813.1 GCA_950075905.1 uncultured Persicitalea sp.
GTAGCTGCGTTTCCGGGCCGATTTTATGAAAGCATCCTGCTTTTTGGCGTCTGTGGTATAGAGCCACACCAGTGAATCGCCTTTGTCGGTCTGATTTTCTTTGGTAGCCTCGCGGTACTCGTCAAAGGTAAAATGCTTGCCTTCGATATTTTTCAGGAGACAAAAATCTTTTGCTTTATCATAAAACTTTTCATCGCTGATGATGCCATACTTCACAAATAGTCCGATGTCATCAAATTTCTTCTCAAAGCCTTCGCGGTCATTCTTGAAAATTTCGGAAAGTTTGTCAGCTACCTTGCGGGTAATGTAGCCGTTGATCTTCTTCACGTTGCTGTCAGCTTGCAGATAGCTGCGCGAGACGTTCAGCGGAATATCGGGGGAGTCAATGACTCCGTGCAGCAGTTGCAGAAAATCAGGTACGATGTCTTTTACCTCATCCGTAATAAATACCTGACGGCTGTACAATTGAATTTTTTCGCGCTGTACCTGAAAATCGTTTTTCAGCTTGGGGAAGTACAGAACGCCAGTCAGGTTGAAGGGGTAGTCTACGTTGAGGTGAATCCAGAACAGCGGGTCTTCGCTGTACGGATGGAGCTTCTTGTAGAAGTTGACGTAATCCTCATCCTGCAAATCCGAAGGATTTTTTGTCCAGATCGGGTTGGGGTTGTTGATGATTTTGTCTTCAAACTCAATCTCAACGGGCAGGAATTTGCCGTATTTTTCGAGAATTCCCCGCAGACGGAATTCGTCAAGAAACTCCTCAGAATCTGGGGCAACGTGCAGGATCACATCAGAACCACGCTCGGTGCGGTCTGAGGGGCCAATCTCATATTCGGTGCTACCGTCGCACTCCCAGCGCACCGCCTCGGCGCCTTCGCGATAAGAAAGCGTATTGATTACCACTTTCTCTGCCACCATGTAGGCGGAGTAGAAGCCCAGGCCAAAATGACCGATGATGCCTTTTTCACTGCCGGCTTTATCTTTGTACTTTTCAACAAACTCGGTGGCGCCGGAGAAAGCGATCTGATTGATATACTTCGTGATTTCGTCGGCGGTCATCCCAATACCCGAGTCACTCACGGTAATGGTTTTTGCTTCTTTGTCCAGCTTTACTTTTACTTTCAGCTCGCCAAGTTCGCCGTCAAACTCCCCAAAGGAGCTCAGTTGTTTGATTTTCTGCGTAGCATCCACCGCGTTGGAAACCAACTCCCGAAGAAAAATCTCATGATCGGAGTAGAGAAATTTCTTAATGATCGGGAAAATGTTTTCGGTGTGAATGCTGAGCGTACCTTTCTCTTGTGCCACTGATTCCATACGTGATAAGCTTTAAGAGTTTTTTATTGGAAAATGAATTTTAACTAACAATACCCGCCTGAAAATTGCGTTCCATTACAAAAAAAATGCGCCCCGCTGACAGAATGACAGCCGGAGCTTGCCACTGAGCGTGTGGTTGGTATCTGACAGGCATTTTCACTAATATTGTAGCCATAAAAACCATTTCCAAGACCATGAAATTGATCAGAGCCCCTTTTGTTATGCTTTTGGTGGCCGGGATGTTTGCTTCCTGCGCCCCCAGTACAGTACCCTTTACTAACTTTACAGTTTTTACCGAAGAACTACGGGGCACCCTGGAAAGTGCGGGTATTCCGCTTTCCAAAGTACAGTTTTACAACGATAAGCCTATTGCCATGAAGCGGCAGGGGGTCAATGCCAATGATATCAGTGTGGATGCCGAAGGGCAGATCAGCATACAGAACGGCAAAACAGTGCAGACCATCAACGTGCGTCCTTTTACGCCGGGAGTAGTCATGAGCTCCAATCCAGGTTCGTTGAATGTGTCTTTTGATGATACCCAGAAAGACCGGGAGGGTATGAGGTTCAACTTACAGGGAAACCAGTACGTTCTTGAATCCATGGATGGCCCCAAGATGCTCTATAACGGGAATACCTTTGATATGCAAACCGGCGTGGGAGCCCGCCTGTTTGTGAGCAAAGACCTGCTCAACCAGGTAAACCGCCAGAACGAAACTCAGAAAGGCCGGAAAGTAGGAAACTAAGTAGCAACAGAATTGATTGTCAGGCCCGTCGGGAATAATCCCGACGGGCTTTTTTATGCTTTATTTTTAAAGTACCGGATCATCTCGCCGTACCCCATCCCCATGGTCATTCCCTGTACCGCCTGCGTGATACGCTTCACTTTGGTATCGGTGGTTTTGGCACTTTCGATCCACTTGGAGTAGTAGTTCTGATGGCCTCTGGGCAGGGAGTCAAAAAATGCCTGGGCTTCGGGGGCATCGGCCAGGCATTCCATCAAATCGGGCGATAGTTCTATGGGGGACTCATCCAACTCTATTTCTACCCGGACGGTTGCCCCGTCCCGCTTGCGGATAGCGCGGCGGATGTCGGCGTTGGTCGGAAACACAAAATCGCCGTCGCCCATAGGCAGCAGGGCGGCCTGCCGCAACACGTAGTCGTCTATCGTGCCTTTGACCCGAAACGAAGTTCTGACACCCGGATTGAGCTGCTGAGCCAGG
>CATMVR010000814.1 GCA_950075905.1 uncultured Persicitalea sp.
AGGCTGCTTGCCGATCTGCGGGCAGACTTCGACTCACTGGTGGAGATGGACCGGCTTGCGCATGCCTTTACCCCCACCGAAAGCACCGTGAAGGCGCTGATTCTGGATCAGCTTTCGGAACAAAAAAATCTTCGCGAAAGCGCAATTGCGCTTTTTGACAACAGCCTGCGGCTAGCCTGGATCGAGCATATCGAAAGCAAGTACCCCATTCTGCGGTCGGTGTCGTCTTTGAAAATGCAGGAGTGGGAGGAGCAATTGCAGGCGGGTATTGAGCGCAAGCAAAGCCTGAGCCGGGATATTACCCTCATGAAGCTTAGGGAAGCTACCTATCAGAATCTGGAAAATAACCGTCTTGGCAACCGTACCACCTACCGGGAGCTGTCCCATCAGGTCACCAAAAAGCGGAAGGTCTGGCCGATCCGCAAGCTGTTGGAAGAGCTGTCCGGGGAAGTATTCCGGCTGATTCCGTGCTGGATGGCTTCGCCCGAGGCGGCATCCACGCTGTTTCCGATGCAGGCGGGGCTGTTTGATCTGGTGATCTTTGACGAAGCCTCGCAGTGCTACGCGGAATACGGCCTGCCCGCGGCTTACCGGGGCAAGCAGATTGTGGTGACGGGCGACAGCAAGCAGCTTCCTCCCAGCGACCTGTACCGGGTACGCTTTGAGGAAAGCAGCGAAGAGGACGAATCTCCCGTAGCCTTGGAAATAGATTCCCTGCTCGATCTGGCCGCTCAGTCGCTCACGCAGCGGCAGCTTACGGGGCACTACCGGAGCAGCTCGCTGGATCTGATTGATTTTTCCAACCAGCATTTTTACAAAAATACGCTCCGGCTCCTGCCCGATTTCCGGCAGGTAAACGATGCCGAGCCGGGTATTCACTACCTGCACGTAGAGGGCGTCTGGGAGAGCAACCCCAATCCGGTGGAAGCGCAACGGGTACTCGAACTGGTCCGGGAGCTCTCAGAGAGTTCTTTGACCATTGGGGTAGTGACGTTTAATTTCCACCAGCAGCAGTTTATTCAGGAGCTATTTGAACAGGAAAACTGTATCGCTCCGGGGCTATTTGTGAAAAATATTGAAAACGTACAGGGCGATGAGCGCGACGTCATTATTTTCTCTGTAGGCTACGCACCCGATGCCCGCGGCCGCCTGATGATGCAGTTTGGGAGCCTGAATATGCAGGGGGGCGAAAACCGCCTCAACGTAGCCGTGACCCGCGCCCGGCGGCGGGTATACGTGGTCACGAGTCTATGGCCCGCGCAGCTTCAAACCGATACGGCGGCCAACAACGGCCCGCGCCTGCTGAAAGCGTACTTGCAGTACGCCCAGGACGTATCGGAGGGCCGCTACCGTCCGCAGCCGGCACTGGTAGATAGCTACCGCTCTACCCGGCTGCTCAAAGACCGGATTGCCGCCCAAAACCCAAGCTACCACAAGGAGCTACCTTTTGCCGACCTGACCCTAAAACCCGACAATACCTACGAAAGCCTGCTGCTGACCGACGATGACCTGTACTATGGTAGCGAGTCCGTCAAGGAGCCGCATGCTTACTTGCCAATTATTCTCCGGCAAAAAAACTGGCCCTTCCGGCGGGTTTTTAGCCGCGAGTACTGGCAAAAACGGATGGAGAACGTCTGATGAGGACAAAAAAAGTACCCGGGCACATTGCCCGGGTACCAATACGCATTTGATAAGAAAAAAGGCCGAAAGCCGACCGCTGATAGCCTACAGCCTATACGTCACAAATCATGACGCCCTGCTTCAGGGAAGTAAGCGGGTCGCGCTTGGGGATAAACTCCTGTCCTACGAATCCTTTATAACCCGTTTCCAGAATGGCTTTCATAATAGCCGGGTAGTACAGCTCCTGGGTTTCGTCGATTTCGTTGCGTCCCGGTACGCCACCCGTATGGTAGTGCGCGTAGTAGGGGTGGTTTTTCTTGATGGTGGCAATTACATCGCCCTCCATGATCTGCATGTGGTAAATATCATACAGCAGCTTAAAGTTCTCACTCCCTACCTTTTTACACAGCTCCACGCCCCAGTTGGAGGTGTCGCACATGTAGTCGGGGTGGTTTACCTTACTGTTCAGCAGCTCCATCACCATCGTAATCTTGTACTTCTCCGCCGACTTCATAAGCCGTTGCAGGCCTTTGGCGCAATTTTCCAAACCTACCTCATCGTCCATACCGCGGCGGTTGCCCGAGAAGCAGATGACCTTATCGAAGCCGGCAGCCTGTAATTTTGGAAAATGCGCCTCGTAGCTTGCAATCAGTTCGTCGTGCAGTTTCGGATCGTTGAAGCCGTCCACAATACCCTTGCCAGCGCCCCAGGGCATGGCGCAGTACAGGTCGTACTTCTTCATGATGGGCCACTCTTCGGGGCCGGTCAGCTCAATGGACGTAAGGCCGATGCCCTTGGCCGCCTTGCAAAGCTCTTCGAAGTCGATCTTGCTGTAACACCACCGGCAAACCGAGTGGTTGACGCGCCCTTTCAGGGCCGGTTCCAGGGCTGCTTCATTGGCGGTCATGCGGC
>CATMVR010000815.1 GCA_950075905.1 uncultured Persicitalea sp.
CCATGTTGTCGTCATTGTCATCTGTACATGACACCGCCACAAACATGCCAGCCAATAGCAATAGATTCCATTTGATCTTTTTCATACGTTGTTATTTATTAATTTGGACATTAGTTAACTAGTGGGAACTTATGTGATACCCACAATTAAACAGCCATGGTAAATAACTGTGCCACACCTATTAAGCAGACCAAAAGGGAGGATTTTTGAAGCTTATTTTTGGAAAAAATTATACATTTTAAAGAGAATAAGTGAACAAAGGTAATTTGCTGATAATACTCAACAGGTAGGAATTTTCCCTACTGTGCGTAACATACTCCTACAAATTACCCAATCTGGGCCAATTTCTAACTCAGCAACCTTTCCCGCACCGCCTCGGCTTTGAGGCGGTCGCGGTCAATAGGCACCACCCCTACCTGCTCACAGACAAGCCCGCCGCCCAGATTACTCAGCCCGGCAATCACGCGGGGAGGAAGTCCCAGCGCTACGCAGCAGGCCGCAATACTGATGACAGTATCGCCCGCGCCCGAGACATCGGCAATGCTCCGGCGGTGGGCCGGGAGGTGGCAGGTTTCGTTTTGGTAGTCGATATATACCCCATACTCGGAGAGGGTAATCAGGGCACCCTTAGCCTGCAACGCCTGGGTGAGTTGCTGCACTACGGCCCGCAGGGCGAGGGCGTCGCCCGTCTCAAAATCTACTTTCAGCCCTTCGCGGAGCTCTTTCAAATTGGGTTTAAAAAGCGTGGTGTGTTGGTAAGCCAGGAAGTTACGCTTCTTGGGGTCTACGACCGTAGGTACGTTATGCTCATTGGCAAAAGCCGTGATCTCGGCTATGGCCTCGGGGCTGAGTACCCCTTTATCGTAGTCTTCAAAGATCACCACCTGGCAGCCGGGAATCAGCTTTTTGGCTTTGGCCACTAGCTGTGTCCGCTCCTCCTCCGAGATGGGTGCATCAGTTTCGGTATCTATTCGTACCACCTGCTGCGACCCGGCAATGATCCGCTCTTTGATGGTGGTAATACGGGCGTCGCTCCTGATGAGCCCCTCGCAGCTAAGGTGGCGCTCCATGAGCTGATGCTGCAAAGTATCACCCGGGCCATCGCTGCCGATCACGGTACAGGCAATGGCCTCTGCGCCCAGAGCCTGCACGTTGAGCAGCACGTTGCCCGCGCCGCCTAACCGGTACTCGCGGTGGCCTACGTTTACAACGGGCACGGGGGCTTCGGGGGAAATCCGCTCTACTTTGCCCCACACGTAGGAATCAAGCATGACGTCACCGACTACCAGGACACGTAGCTTGTTAAAATCTTCAAAAACCTGATCTATGGTCATTGTTAGGTATCAGCAATTAGGTTATTAGCCCTTAGCCACGATCACTGATTTGTTACATGGCGATTTTGGAGAATGGTATTTCCCATTTATAAGGCTGCGCAAAGGTCCGAATTTTTATGAAAAGGGCCTTCTTTGGGCAAGGCAAATCATCTGTCTCGAATTTCTGACGCATTAATTATTTAAAATATACTATTTTTGGTAGCTGCATAGTATGCAAGCATACCAACAAGCTCAAAAATCTGCTGCCTGCGTACCTATTCCAACCCGATTTACCCAAAGCTTATTCATGGAAACTCTTTTTGCTACCGAACGTCTCTACCATCTGCTGCCCCGCATTCAGGAGTTTGTAGAAACTGAATTATATCCGCTGGAAACTACCGAAAATATTACCAGTGATTTTTCGCATATTGAACCCCTCTTACAGCAAAAACGCCAATTGGTCAAGCAGGCCGGGCTCTGGGGGCTACACCTGCCTAAGGAGGATGGCGGACTGGATCTGACGCTTTGTGAGTTTGGGCAAATCAGCGAAGTGCTGGCCCGCTCGCCCTTTGGCCACTTTGTATTCAACACCCAGGCCCCCGACATCGGCAACACCGAGCTGATGCACAAATATGCTCCCCAACACCTGAAAGACCGCTACTTGAAACCCCTGATGGAGGGCGAAATCCGGAGTTGTTTTAGCATGACCGAACCCGAGTTTGCCGGCTCCAACCCTACCCGTATGGGCACCACCGCCGTAAAAGACGGCGACGACTACGTCATAAACGGCCACAAATGGTTTACCAGCTCCGCCGATGGGGCGGCATTTCTGGTAGTCATGGCCGTAACCAACCCCGAGGCAGCCCGGCACAAGCAGGCCAGCCAGATTTTGGTACCCATGGACACCCCCGGCGTGACGCTGGTACGGAATATTCCGATCATGGGCCACACGGGCGATAGCTGGGCGAGCCACGCCGAAATGCGCTACGAGAACGTACGGGTACCTCAGGCCAACCTTATCGGAACCGAGGGAGCGGGGTTTCTGCTGGCCCAGGAGCGGCTCGGTCCGGGGCGTATCCACCATTGTATGCGCTTTATCGGGATCGCCGAGCGGAGTTTTGATCTGATGTGCCGCTACGCCGTAAGCCGCGAACTGGAAGAAGGTACCGTACTCGGCGACAAGCAGTTTATCCAGGGATTCATTGCTGATAGCCGGGC
>CATMVR010000816.1 GCA_950075905.1 uncultured Persicitalea sp.
ATAGCGCTTTCGGCGGCTTCCCAATCCTCGTCGCTACCGAGGTACTTTGCCTTATTCTCAGGGTCGCGAAGCGAAATCTGCGCACTGTAATCGTCAAACCCAAGAGATTTGAATACGTACAGTACCAGATCGATCACCCGGAGAAACTCGGTCTTTACCTGATCCGTCCGGCAAAAAATGTGGGCGTCGTCCTGCGTGAATCCCCGAACCCGGGTCAAACCGTGCAGCTCTCCGCTTTGCTCGTAGCGGTATACGGTGCCAAACTCGGCAAACCGGATGGGCAGGTCGCGGTAGGAGCGGGGTTTGGTTTTATAAATCTCACAGTGATGCGGACAGTTCATAGGTTTTAGCATGAACTCCTCGTCAGAATCCGGGGTCTTGATGGGCTGGAAAGAATCCTTGCCGTATTTTTCCCAGTGTCCGGAGGTTTCGTAGAGCGCCTTGCTGCCAATGTGCGGGGTTACTACGGGCAGGTAGCCAGCTTTCAGCTGGGCTTTTTTCAAAAAACTTTCCAGACGCTCCCGAACCATGGCACCTTTGGGGAGCCACAAGGGTAGGCCCTGACCCACTTTTTCGGAGAAAGCAAACAGTTCCAGCTCTTTTCCCAGGCGCCGATGGTCGCGCTTTTTGGCTTCTTCAAGCTGATGCAGGTACTCGTCAAGTTCCTTTTGTTTTGGAAAGGTAACGCCATAGATGCGGGTAAGCATCTTGTTTTCCTGGTTGTTGCGCCAGTAGGCTCCGGCGATGTTTGTCAGTTTGATGGCCTTGATAGAAGCGGTGCTGGGAATGTGAGGTCCCCGGCACAGGTCAGTAAAATCACCTTGGGTATACAGGGTGATTTGCCCGTCTTCGAGCCCCTCGATCAGCTCGAGCTTGTACTCGTCTCCTTTCTCGGTAAAGTACGCAATGGCGTCGGCCTTACTGATGGGTTTTCGCACGTATTCGTTTTTTTGCCTGGCCAGCTCCTGCATTTTGGCTTCAATGGCCGCAAAGTCCTCGTTGGAAAGTGAATGCTCACCCAGATCGACATCGTAATAAAACCCTTTTTCAAGCGCCGGACCCGTACCAAACTTGACGCCGGGGTAAAGTGCTTCAAGGGCTTCGGCCAGCAGGTGGGCCGATGAGTGCCAGAAGGTGGCTTTTCCTTCGGGGTCATTCCAGGTCAGAAGGGTTACGTTGGCGTCCTGTTCGATGGGGCGGTTGGCATCCCAGACTTCACCATTCACTTTGGCCGAAAGTACATTCCGGGCGAGGCCTTCGCTAATGCCGGAGGCAATTTCGTAGCCGGTAATTCCTTTGGGATATTCCCGAACGGACCCGTCGGGGAGGGTTATGTTAATGTTGGATTGATCGCTCATGCAAACATGGGGGGTATTTAAAACTTGATTATGCTTACTTAATAATAATTCTTTTGGTCGAGTCCGTGCCCAGATTCAGGTTTCTTCGGGGCTGAATGGGGGTGATTTTTATTCTGGATGTATCGAGAGTACGGGGTACATTATTGATAACAGTCGGCTCAGAGGGTTTTTTGGTAAATATACCTGCCGGATCGTACCGCTGCATTTTTCGGTTCTGAATCCGCCATAAGGCAGCTATTACGGCCTGGTCGTCGGGGTTGTTCTGACTTTCCTTTGTGTAATATTCTGCTGCTTTGTCATCGTTGCCAAGCCGTTCAAAATTTAACCCAACAAGATAGTTGATTTGTGGAAAATCGGGCTGGTAAGCCAATACTTTCTGGTAGGCGTTTAGAGAAGCCGGGTAGCTTTTCCACTTTGCAAAAATATTACCGAGTTCAAAATGTGCCTGCACCAGCGAAGAGTCAAGCCGTACAGCCCGGCGGTAGCTGAACACCGCGCTGTCTAGTTTGCCGGCGTTCAGATATATATTACCCCGATTCAGATGAAGCTCGGGATTGTTTGGGTAGCGATTTAGTGCTATCTGATTGTAGAACAGGGCCTTCGGTGAGTCACCCATCTGGGAGTACAAGCGGCTGATCTGCTGGTAGGCACGCAGCATTCTCGGATTAAGCTGAATGGCCTTGATAAAGTTTTCCAGGCCGGAGGTGGTATCTGACATCCGGTTCTGAATCATGCCTTTCACGTAGTAGGCCTGGCCTTCGTGGGGGGCCATTTGCATGGCGGTGGTCATGTAGCGTTGTGCTTCCCGATACTGATCTTTCTCCTGCAGTACATCAGCCAGCAACACGTACAGTTCGGGGGAGTCCTGCTGTAGTACTTCGGCGCGTTGTGCATCTTCGAGTGCTTCGTCTATCTTGTTCAGTTCCCGGTTGATCTTTCCCCGCAGCAGGTAATATTCCCCAATATTGTTTTCCAGCCTGATAGCCGCATTGATGTCCTCGAGCGCAGCGGTATAGTCTTCCTGTAAGTAATACAGCCGGGCCCGCTTGTAGGAATTATCGTCCTGGTCAATTTTGCGATTAATAAGATTGGTCAGGGCGTCAATGGCGACCTTTGGCCACTCTTTTTTCTGCTGCTCGCTCGGAACCGGCGGGATGCGCGAGGTCGTA
>CATMVR010000817.1 GCA_950075905.1 uncultured Persicitalea sp.
TTGGCTTTTAGCTTGGTAGAGTATGTTTATTAATTTGCTGGTATAAAAAAGCCATTGATCGTACTGTTGCGATCAATGGCTTTTTGCTTGTTTGGAATATTCTGCAATAACGGGCGGGACGCCCGTACCACATTATGAGGCTTCGAGGGCTTTGCGGGCGTACTCTACGCATTTTGCGGTTTCCTTGATCGCATCCGAACCAGCCGGGATGGGGTATTCCAGCTCGATGGAAGCAGGGAATTTGTACTTGCTGTTCCGGATTAGTTGCAGGGCCTCCACAATAGGTGTGTCGCCTTCGCCCCAGGCCACGTTTTCGCCACCGTTGGCCTTGTTTTTTCGGTCTTTGGTGTGCATGCTCAGGATGTGCTGATGCTTGTCGGTAATAAATTTCAGCGGCTCATGGCCCGCCGCCACGTAGTGCCCCATGTCAAAATTCATGGCATTGTACTTCGACTGCTCCATAGCTTTATCCCAGGCGTCGTAGGTTTGCTGCAGGTGGCCGTGGTAGCCTATGTACACTTTGTGTTGAGCGGCGATTTTCCCCAGACGCAGGCTTTGCGCTGGATCAGTGGGTAGCTCCACCGTGGTATGGCTGGCTCCCAGAGCTTTGGCGGCCCGGCAGGCATAGTCTACCTCGGCGTCGGTATTGTTGGCACCAAGGGCACTGGGCTTGTAGGCGTAGATACTTACTCCGGCCTTGTTGTACATTTTCCGCAGTTGAGTAAACTTATCCATCGAAACAGCGGCGCGCCAGTCGGCTATTTTTTTTGCGTACTCAGCCCGCTCGGCTTTCTGCTGGTCGGTTTGTGGCCCGCGCTGAAAAGCCGGACCTTTGGGTGCACCGGCAAACTCCTCAGCTGTAGGCCCCATGAGTTCAATGGCGCTGATGTTACATTCCTGGCAGTAGCGCAAAATATCCTCGGCACTACCTGGCAGGCTGCGCCACGAGTAGGTAATAGCGCCTACCTGTACCCCGTTGAACATGGAATTGGGCTTGCCCAGGTTCTTGATATAAGCCGGGAAACCGAAGGCGCTTTCAGTGGCCAAAACAGCACCGCCCAGGGCAAGAGCAGCTCCACTCAGAAAACCCCGTCTCGAAATTTCAGTATCTTTCATCATGTCTGTATTGAAATATAGATTTAAAAAAATCTGTGTACGAAAAGCTATTTTGATAAAAGACGGCAAGGCAGGACTCTTAACCTTCAAGGTCAATAAATTAATTTCAAAAAAGTACCTAACACAAACAGTCACGCTGAAATCAGCGTGACTGTTTGTGTCGTTTCCCGTTGAGAGATACTTATACTCTGACTACTTATCTGGAAGTATTTCGCGTTTTTGAACGGTCAAACTCTTTTCGGTTGTAAAACTTATCGTCGTATACGGAGGATTCCTGGCTGGTATCACCCGTATACAGCTGATACATTCTTACCTCGTAATCCTGGTCAAAGGTAGTATCTTTCTTAAAGCGGTCTGCTCTGGCAAAGGTACTGCGGTTGATGCGGTCGGTATGTACCTCGTTTTCATCCTCGTCGAGGTTAGCCAGGCCAATCGGAATGATCAGGTGGTTCTCACCTTCTTCGTTTTTAAACCCGTGCACACCTTTACTCGCCGAAGTAGCGTACGTTCTATGTCCTTCTTCAATCAGATCTTCATCTACCTCCACGTCCAGATACACAACGCGTTCGGCAGATTTGCTGGCCAGCAGGCCCTCTACTCGTCCGATAGCGCGGTTTTCCGCGTCTTTGACAACCCACCCCCGTACATCACTATACCCGGAGGCAACTTTATAATCGGACAAATCGTCTAAATAATATAGGTCTTTATTCTTTTTATCAGTCATAACATTTTGATTTTGTAAGGTTGGTTAATTCATTTTTTGCAAAAGGTTAGCAGCCTCTTCAAAGTAGTTTTTAACCTCCTCCTTTTGATTCAGCGTTAGTTCACTGGGATCAATCGCTGCCGATGCTTCCCTCAATTGCTCAGCCTCGTTACTAAGCTGCGGATATTCTGCCTTCTGCATATTCTGAAGGGCAGTGGTCAGGAGTTCAGCGGCTTTCCGGATGCTGTTGGCATGGGAGGTCTCATAAGGATCGGTCGCAATCTTATCTGCATACGTTTTTACCTTATCCAGGTCTGCCTGAGCATCATATCCTATCTGATTGGCCTTTGCCTGGGTAGCAGCCATCAGCTTTGAAAGTGCCTCGTTGGAATATTCGTGGTCAAGGCCCATGCTTGCAGAGCTGTTTTCTACAAATTGTACATAAGACGCCACGGCACCGTTATTATTCATACCGTTGTTGTCCGAAGTAGCACCATAGTCATTGGCACCGAGTCTGTCGGCGTTTTCTACCTCAGTCATTCCAGCTACTTCTTCGGTCTCGTTCCGGTCATTGAACACAAAGAACAATACAACCGCCAGTAGAACCAGCGCGGCCAGAATCCACGGCCAAATCGGTTTTTTCTTTTCAATTTTTATTTCAGCCATAACATTAATTTCTTTTTAGTGTAGTTAATATAAATTATCT
>CATMVR010000818.1 GCA_950075905.1 uncultured Persicitalea sp.
GCCGCTGAAAAGATTAGAGCGACTGGAAAAGCGTGGAGTGATGTAAGTCTGCTGTTTCCCATTCCGGTGGATGAAATCAATAACAATCCAGCCATGACGCAAGCCGATCAAAATCCTGGTTACTAAACCTATCCCTGGCCAGGGATAGCCCTACCTGGTTTATCCCTGGCTATTCTTTTTCTATGATCATTCTATTCTTACTCTCAACAATACTAGGCTGGCTGACTCCCGAAAAGCAAACGGCTGAAAAACCCAACTTCATCATTTTACTGGTAGACGATCAGCGGTGGGATGCGTTGAGTTTTGGGAAAAAGACTTACTACACCACGCCCTCTCTGGCCGAAGCCGCCGCCCGGGGCACGTATTTCCCTAATGCTTTCGTTACCCTTTCCATCTGTTCACCCAGCCGGGCTGCTATTCTGAGTGGTCAGTACGGAAGCAGAAACGGGGTAATGAATATGACCTCTTCTATGAAAAATGAGTCCGGTGCGCTGGGGAATACCCTCAAAGAAAACGGATATGCTACGGCCGTGTTCGGCAAATGGCACCTGCCTAATAAACCCAAAAACCTGGGTTTTGACTACTCGTTTATTTTTAAGGGCATTACCGGCTATTGGGATGTGGATTTTCTGGAAAATGATAAAAAGGTGCCTACCAAGGGCTTTGTGGATGAAAGCACCGTCGGACAGGCCATAGGTTATTTAAAGAATCACAACGAAAAACCTTTTTTCCTGTTTGTCAACACCTTCGCCCCCCACATGGACGAAAACTACGAATGGCCCATTGGAGAAGATATCAGAAGCAATTTTGATCAGAAAAAAGCACCCCTGCCCCTGGATTGGAACACGAACTATACCGGCAAGCCTGCGTATTTGAAAACGGGCCGACCCCACCTCAGGGCGCTGGAATATGGCTACGACAAGCCTGATTCCATCCGGAGCCATGTGTACAAATACGCCGCCGCCAATCTGGCCATGGACCAGGCGGTGGGTAATCTCTTTGACTACCTTTCTGATTCAAAATTGAATTCGAATACCTACGTCATTGTGCTGGGCGACAACGGGTGGTTCATGGGCGAACACAGCCTGACCAGCAAGGTACTGGCGTACGAGGAATCCATCCGGGTACCTTTCTTTATCGTGGGGCCAGGCGTACCCGCCCGCACCTCTGAGGAAATGGTGATGAATATTGACATCTACCCCACCATTACCGACCTGGCCGGTATCAGCAACCGGCAGCCTATGCCGGGAATATCCCTAAAAAAAGCTCTTTCCTCCAAAAGTAAGCCTACCCGAAAGTATATCTTTTACGAAGCTCCCTTACCAGTACATGGCACCTACCCGCACTACGCCATCCGGACCAGCGACTGGAAGTACATCATTACTTACGACGAGAAGAAGCCCGACAAGGTGTATTTTGAAGAATTGTATCATCTGAAAAAAGACCCTAAGGAGCTAACAAATCGCATCAACGATAAAAGTCTGGCGAAAATCAGACAGGAATTACAGCAACTGGCCCAACAAAACATAAAAGAATCGAGGCAATGATTTTTCAAAAAAAACCAATCAGTTCTATGCTTGCTAAACTAGTACTTTTAATACTGACCCTATCGGTATCGACGGCCCTTTCTCCGCCTTCTGTGCCCATACCAGCAGAAGATCAACGTGCCGATGTGGTGGTTTACGGGGGTACCGCCGCCGGCGTCATTGCCGCCTACACCGCCAAAAAAATGGGCAAATCAGTCATCCTGATTGAGCCAACCACCCACCTGGGTGGCTTGACCAGCGGTGGCCTGGGGTATACAGACATTGGCAACAAGTACGCCATCACCGGCCTGTCTCGTGATTTTTACCGGCGCATTGGCCGCCACTATGGTAAGTTTGAGCAGTGGACTTTTGAACCCAAAATAGCCAAACAGTACCTGCAGCAGTACCTCGACGAAGCCGGGATCAAGCCACTCTACTCGCACCGGATCGTTTCTGCCCGAAACCAGAACGGTACCCTGCAATCCATCGTGCTGGAAAACAGCCAGAATCCACAGGCGGCCTCCAACCCAACCATTGCCGGCAAAATGTTCATAGACGCCACCTATGAAGGCGATCTGATGGCCAAAGCCGGGGTGAGCTACACCGTGGGCCGCGAGGCCAACAGCGTCTACAACGAAACCATCAACGGCGTGCAGCTCATGCACGGCCACCAGTTTCCGGATGGCGTAGACCCTTACAAGGTACCTGGAAAGGCTGGAAGCGGTTTGCTATGGGGGATTTCGGACGAAAAACTAGCGCCAACCGGCTCCGGCGACAAGAAGGTGCAGGCTTACAACTACCGCATCTGCCTGACCTCTGACCCTGCCAACCAGGTACCCATCACCCGCCCTGCCGACTATGACCCCAGCCGCTATGACCTGCTGGTTCGCCTATTTGAAAAGCAACCTGCCAAAACCAGCCTGCGCGACTATTTCATATGGAGCGGCATGCCCAATAAAAAAACCGACATTAACAACCGGGGAGGATTCTCTACCGAC
>CATMVR010000819.1 GCA_950075905.1 uncultured Persicitalea sp.
CCAGTAGAGTTCTCCCCCGTTATGATCGGGATCGTCGAGATACAACGCTTCTGATACCCCGTGGTCGGCTACTCCGGTCAGCGGATAACCGGCATCGAGCAGCCTTTTATAAGCCATAGCCAGATCGCGGCGGGTAGGATAGAGAATTGCCGTGTGGAAAAGGCCGGTGCTTTGGCGGGGTGCCGGGCCAGAACCTTTACTTTGCCAGGTATTGAGCCCGATATGGTGGTGGTAGCCACCGGCCGAAATAAAAGCCGCATCTGCCCCGTAGGTAGCTGTCAGCGTGAATCCCAGCAGATCGCAGTAGAACGCCAGCGAGCGCGAAAGATCTGATACTTTCAGGTGTATGTGGCCGATCCGGGTTTCGGCGGGGATAGTGTAAGAGGCCATGATCAGTTATAAAATTTGGGGATGTGTAAATCCTTTATCAGGTTAAAGATACCCATAAACAAAAAAAGGAGGCTACTATTGCCTCCTTTTTTTGTTTATAAAACGGATGTTATACCGGTACTTTTACAAACTCAGGGGTCAGCATGGATACCGCCTTGGCTTCCAGGAAAGATTCACCCATGAGGTGCTCGTCTACCGCCCGGGCGGCTTCGCGGCCCTCGCTAATGGCCCATACTACGAGTGATTGTCCCCGGCGGCAGTCGCCGGCCGCGAACACCTTAGAGTTGGTAGTGCTCTGGTACTTGTTGGCCTTGATGTTGCCCCGCTCGTCATATTCAACGCCCAGGTCGTTGAGGAGGCATTCCTGCTGCGGATGCAGAAAGCCAGCCGCAAGCAGCGCCAGTTCGCAGGGAATCTCCTTCTCTGTGCCGGGTACCTCCTGCATACTAAGACGGCCCGTTTCGGCGTCTTTCTGCCAGTCGAGCTGCACTATTTTCAGGGCTTTCAGGTTTCCGGCTTCGTCGCCCACAAAAGCTTTGGTGTTGATTGACCACTTGCGGTCGGCTCCTTCCTCGTGGGAGGTGGAGGTACGGAGCATCATGGGCCAGTTGGGCCAGGGCGTGCTGGTGTCGCGGTCTTTGGGAGGCATGGGCAGCAGCTCAATCTGCGTCACGGATTTAGCTCCGTGGCGGTTGGAGGTACCCACACAGTCTGAGCCGGTATCGCCGCCACCAATCACCACTACATTTTTATCCGTAGCCAACAGGTCGCCATTCTTATAAGCACGTCCCTGATGGTCTTTCTCCACCGGAATGTCGGCTACCCGCTTATTCTGCTGGCTCAGGAACTCCATGGCGAAGTATACCCCTTTCAGGTTACGCCCCTCGATTTTGAGGTCCCGGGGCACGGTGGAACCGGTGGCTAAAACGATGGCGTCAAAATCGCGAAGCAATTCGTCAGCTTTTATGGTTTTGCCTACCTCCACGTTAGTCCGGAACTCAATCCCTTCCTGCTCCATAATGGCAAGCCGGCGCTCTATAATTTTCTTTTCCAGCTTGAAGTCGGGGATTCCGTAGCGGAGCAGCCCGCCAATGCGGTCGGCTCTTTCAAAAAGAACTACTTTATGACCCGCCTGATTGAGCTGCGAGGCGGCGGCCATGCCGGCCGGTCCCGACCCCACCACGGCAACGGTTTTGCCGGTCCGCTTCTTGGGGATGCGCGGCTTGATCAAATTCAGTTCAAAAGCTTTCTCCGCGATAGACTTCTCGATAAACTCGATGGCCACGGGAGGTTTGTTGATACCGAGCACGCAGGAAGCCTCGCAGGGAGCGGGACAAATCCGGCCCGTAAACTCAGGAAAATTATTTGTCGAGGCCAGAATCTCGTAGGCCAGAGCCCAGTTGTTGTCATACACGGCGTCGTTGAACTCAGGGATGATGTTACCCAGCGGGCAGCCGTTATGGCAGAACGGAATACCGCAGTCCATGCAGCGGGCCGCCTGTTTGCGCGAATCCTCTTCGCTGTGGGCGCTTTCAATTTCTTTATAATCGTGTACTCGTTCTTCGACAGGACGCTTCTTGGGTAACTCGCGATCAAACTCTAAAAATCCGGTTGGTTTTGCCACGTTACTTCTAATTTTTTTAATGAGAAAACAGAGAAAGGAATAACCGGGAGAAGGCATGTTGTACCGCCCTCTCCCGGACTTGATTTCCTTGATTAATTGACGTCAATGACGATATCCTTGTATACCACGCTCTTATCGTCCAGCTGCTGGGAGAGGCTGATACTCCGGCTTTCCAAAGCATTTTTGAAGTCGTTGGGCAGTACTTTTACAAACTGCTTCATAATTTCCTCCCAATGCTGCGTGATCTGGAACGCCACGTTACTGGTGGTGTACTGGAAATGATTGTCTACATACTTGCGGAGAATGGCCTCGTCTTCGGGGGTGAGGGCGCTGAGAGAAACCATTTCGAAGTTTACTCTATCCTTGAAAGTCCCGTCCTTGTCCCACACGTAGGCTACCCCGCCAGACATCCCGGCCGCAAAGTTCTGGCCGGTTTCGCCCAGAATCACCGCCAAACCACCGGTCATGTACTCACAGCCGTGGTCACCTACGCCTTCTACCACC